>CAIQEX010000715.1 GCA_903870955.1 uncultured beta proteobacterium | reverse complement strand
GTATCGTCCATTACCGACGTGCGGGGCACCGCTTTTGTGCGTCGTGCTGACGATGAGACGGGCAAAGGCTGGTTTGAAATCGACTCCCGAAGCGTGGACGAAGTTGGCCGTGTGGAGGCCCATGTCAACCCCTATATGACCACCAGCGAGCAGGCAGTGGAGCAGGGCGCGACCTGTGCCAAGGAAGACCAGGCCAAGGAAGTAGCGGCGACTGCTGAAAAAGCCGGTGTTGCAACCTCGCCTATCACTTTCCACGCTAACCCGGCCTTGCAGGGCAAGCTGAAAGTGCCACCGCGTGACCGCTCGGTGATCCGACTGCCCAGCTACGAGCAGGTCAAGAGCGACCCGGTGCTCTACGCCCATGCCAACCGCATCCTGCATCTGGAAACCAACCCCGGAAATGCCCGCGCACTGGTGCAAGCGCATGGCGAGGGTGTGACCGCGCGCGATGTCTGGATCACGCCGCCGCCCATTCCGCTTACCACGGCGGAGATGGATTTGGTGTTCGACTTGTCCTATGCGCGCAGCCCGCACCCCAGCTATGCAGACGAAAACGGCAGCCACGACGGTGCCACCAAAATTCCGGCCTGGGAGATGATCCGCTTCAGCATCAACATCATGCGGGGTTGCTTTGGAGGTTGTACGTTCTGCTCGATTACCGAGCATGAGGGTCGCATCATCCAGAGTCGCTCGGAAGATTCGGTGATCAAGGAGATCGAAGACATTCGTGACAAGGTCAAGGGCTTCACCGGCACCATCTCTGATCTGGGCGGTCCCACGGCGAATATGTACCGTCTGGGCTGCAAGAGCCCGGAGATCGAAGCCGCCTGCCGCAAGCCGAGTTGCGTCTACCCGGGCATTTGCCAGAACCTGGGCACGGACCACGGCCCGTTGATTCAGATGTACCGCAGGGGCCGGGCGCTCAAGGGCATCAAGAAGATACTGATTGGCTCCGGTCTGCGTTATGACCTCGCGGTGAAGAGCCCGGAGTACGTCAAGGAACTGGTGCAGCACCATGTCGGCGGTTACCTGAAGATTGCGCCGGAGCATACCGAGCAGGGGCCGCTGACCAAGATGATGAAGCCTGGCATTGGCACCTACGACAAGTTCAAGCAGCTGTTTGACAAGTTCTCGGCGGAGGCCGGCAAGAAGCAGTTTTTGGTGCCCTATTTCATCGCGGCCCACCCCGGCACCACCGACGAAGACATGATGAACCTGGCGGTGTGGCTGAAGAAAAATGGTTTCCGCGCCGATCAGGTGCAGACCTTCTACCCGAGCCCGATGGCCACTGCTACGGCCATGTACCACAGCGGCCGCAATCCGCTGCGCAAGATCCACCGCAAGGCCGAAAGTGACGATGAGACCGTGGACATCGTGCGCGGTGAAAAGCGCCGCCGCCTGCACAAGGCGTTTTTGCGCTACCACGACCCGGCCAACTGGCCGTTATTGCGCGAGACGCTCAAAGCCATGGGCCGGGCTGATTTGGTGGGCAACGGCAAACACCATCTGATTCCGACCTTTCAGCCTTTGAACGATGGGGCTTATCAGAGTGCGCGCAAGAAGAATTCAACGTCTGCGCCGGTCAAGGCCGGTGTTGCAACGCCCGTGAAGCGGTTGAATCAGCCGGTCAAGGGCCGCATCCTGACCCAGCACACCGGTTTACCGCCGCGTGTAACGGGCACGGCAATCAATAAAGCCCGCAAACCGAATACGCCACGTTAAGCCGCTGGCTGTTGCAGCCGGTCGGGGTGGTAATTTCCCAGCAATGGGTCACGCATTCCTTCGATTAATTCCTGGGTGGTAAAGAGCCCCAGCGCCGGGGCCAGCGTGATGCCGGAATGGCTGAGCACCAGGTACAGCCCTTTGGTATTTTTGGGCCGCCCGACCATAGGGAAACCGTCACCCGGAGTCGGCCTGAGGCCCACGGTGTAATAGTCCATCTCCAGATCTTCCGAACCCGCGACACGGGCCTTGATCTTGTTGAGCAGATCGGCGGCTTGCGCGTCAGGCGGTGTGCCGTCCATGTTGCCGACAAAGTCCGCGCCCGCCACCAAGCGGCCCTCAGAGGTTTGACGCACATGCAGCTCAGGCGTCATCAACAGAGTTTTAAGCAGGGGCCGGGTTGGCTTGGTATGTACCAAAAGGCCAGGCGGTGCAGTGGTGTCGTAGTGCAGCCCCAAGCCCTGAAGCAGGGCAACACTGCCAATACCCGCGGCAATCACCACCTCGTCTGCAACCAGCACTGCATCACGGGTGCGCACGCCCGTGACGCAGCCACCAGAGTGCAACAGCGAGGTGACCGGCGTGTTGACGTGCAGCCTGGCTCCACTCTTTTGTGCATCAGCCAACAGTGCCAGGGCGGCTTCCAGCGGCTCCACCTTGCCCTCCTGCGGCATGTACAAGGCAAAGGCGGGTGGCTGCTTGATCCCCGGTTCGATTTGAAGGGCGCGCGCACTGTCGACACGCTCCAGTTCGTAGCCCCACGACCCGTGTTCCTGGGCAAAGGCTTCCAGTTGATCCGGCGGCAAATCCCAGATCAGGCCGCCGCACCGGTCCAGGCGGACCCCAGGCACCCGGGCGCTCAGGTTTTGCCATTCATACATGGACCGCTGGCGCAGGCGGAAATAGGGTTCTGGATTGCCCCAGCTGGCATTGATCCAGGCCCAGGAATCGCGGGTGGCCCGTCCGCCCGCCTGCTCCGACTCGAAAATGGTGACGTCTGCACCGGTCTGGGTCAGATACCAGGCAACCGAAGCGCCGAGGATGCCGGAGCCGATCACGATGCAGTGCTTTTTAGCCATACGGGTAATTTCTTGCACTATAAAAGGACTCAGGACTCAGGACTCGGGGCTCCGGACTCGACCGGCTCTGGATTGAGGGATCACTTCAGGGTATGCATTGG
>CAIQEX010000714.1 GCA_903870955.1 uncultured beta proteobacterium | reverse complement strand
CTATTGCTTGATAAAAAAATTACCTCACTGGCCTACGAGCAGATCACCGATGCGAACGGAGCCCTGTCGGTTTTGCGTCCTTTCAGTTTAATGTGCGGTGCCATGATCCCGCAAATTGCAGCGCGGCTTTTGCAAAATAATTGGGGCGGCAAAGGGATTTTACTAAGCGGGTTGCCCGGCGTGCCGCCTGCGGAAGTTGTAATTATTGGCGGCGGTGTGGTGGGATGCTCGGTGCTCTACCACCTGACCAAAAAAGGTTGGAGTGACGTGATGTTGCTGGAACGTGACCAGCTCACCTCCGGCTCCACCTGGCACGCAGCCGGTGGTTTCCACACCCTCAATGGCGACCCGAATGTGGCCATGCTGCAAAGCTACACCGTGGCCTTGTATGAAGAGCTCGAACGCATCTCCGGCCAGAGCTGCGGCCTGCACAAGTCGCCCGGCATCATGCTGGCCGACACGCCCGAGCGCATGGAGTTTTTGAAGATGACGGTGGCGCGTGGCCGTTACCTGGGCATGGAGACCGAAATCATCTCGGTCAAGGAAGCCATGAACTATTTCCCCTTCATTGAAGAGAAATACTTTCTGGGCGCCCTGCTCGACCCCAACGAAGGCCATCTGGACCCCAGCGGCACCACCTACGCCTACGCCAAGGCCGCGCGTTTGGGCGGCGCCACCATCGAAGTACAAACCAAGGTCGAGGCGCTGGAACAAAAGCCGGACGGCACCTGGCGCGTCATCACCAACAAGGGTGTGGTCGAGTGTGAGCACGTCGTAAATGCCGGTGGTCTGTGGGCACGCGAGGTCGGCCGCATGGTCGGCATCGAGTTGCCGGTGCTGGCCATGGAGCACATGTATCTGGTCACCGATGACATCCCCGAGGTGGTGGAGTTCAACAAGTCGGCCGGAAAAGAAATCGGCCACGTCATCGACTTTGGTGCCGAAAGTTATTTGCGTCAGGAAGGCAAGGGCATGGTGCTCGGCGTCTACGAGCAAGCCGGCAAACCCTGGTCACCGCGCACCACGCCGTGGAGCTTTGGCCAGGAACTGCTGCAACCCGATCTGGACCGCATTGCGCCCTCGCTGGAAATCGCCTTCAAGCATTTCCCGACACTGGAAAACGCCGGTATCAAGCGCGTCATCAACGGCCCCTTCACCTTCGCACCCGACGGCAACCCGCTGGTGGGCCCGGTGCAAGGACGCACCAACTTCTGGAGCGCCTGCGGCGTGATGGCCGGCTTCAGCCAGGGCGGCGGCGTGGGCTTGGCGCTGTCCAACTGGATGGTCGACGGAGACCCCGGCTTTGACATCTGGGGCATGGACGTGGCGCGTTACGGCGACTGGGCCACCCGCAACTACACCAATGCCAAGGTGCGCGAGAACTACTCGCGCCGTTTCCGCATTCGCTTCCCCAACGAAGAACTGCCCGCAGCACGCCCCTTGCAGACGACGCCGCTGTACGACAAGTTCATCGAACAAGGCGCGGTAATGGGCGACTCCTGGGGCATGGAAACGCCGCTCTGGTTTGCCCCCAAGGGCTCCGAGGCGAAGGACATCGTGTCGTTCCACCGCTCCAACGATTTCGAACCCATCAAGGCCGAGTGCAAGGCTGTGCGCGAAGCCGTCGGCGTGACCGAGGTCGCCAACTTCGCCAAGTACGAAATTAAAGGCCCGGGTGCCGAAGCCTGGCTGCAAAGCCAGATGACCAACACCCTGCCCAAGAAAGGCCGGTTGCAACTCTGCCCGATGCTGAACCACAACGGCAAGATCATTGGCGACTTCACGATTGCCAAGGCCGATGACGAGCGCTTCATGATGTGGGGCTCATCCCAGGCGCAGGTCTACCACATGCGCTGGTTCGAGCAGACCTTGCCGAAGGACGGCTCGGTCAGCGTCACGCCCTATGGCATGAAGCTGATCGGCCTGTCGATTGCCGGCCCGAACGCACGCAAACTGCTGGAGCGACTGACGGATGACGATGTGTCCAACGAAGCCTTCAAGTTCATGGACTACCGCGAGATGCAAGTCGCCACGGTGCAGGCCAAGGTCAACCGCGTGACCTACACCGGCGATCTGGGCTACGAGATCTGGGTGGCGCCCGAGTACCAGCGCCGTCTGTACGAAAGCATCATGGAGGCCGGTGCCGATTTGGGCATCACCAACTTCGGCATGCGCGCGTTGTTGTGCCTGCGTCTGGAAAAGAACTTCGGCACCTGGTTCCGCGAGTTCCGCCCGATCTACGGCCCCTTCGAAGCCGGTCTGGACCGCTTCGTCAAACTCGACAAACACGAGTTCATCGGACGCGCTGCGGCCATCAAGGAAAAACTGGATGGCCCCAAGAAGACCCGCATCTTCATGGTGGTGGATGCAGACGATTGCGACGTGATGGGCGACGAACCGATCTGGGTTGACGGCAAGGTGGTCGGCTGGGTTACCTCGGGCGGCTATGGCCACTATGTGGACCAGTCGCTGGCGCAGGGTTATATCCCGACCGAACTGATCAAGCCCGACATGCAACTGGAAATTGAAATTCTGGGTGAGCGCCGCAAAGCGCGATTGCAAATGGATCCCCCATTCGACCCCGAAGCCAAACGCATGAGGATGTAACACATGGCAGTGATCGAGCGTAAGGGCGAGAAATATTCCATCTGGTCGCTGCTCAAGCATGCGATGGGTGGCCACAAAGGCTGGGAGCGCGCCTGGCGCGACCCCGAGCCCAAAAAGAGCTACGACGTCATCATCGTGGGCGGTGGCGGGCACGGTCTGGCCACGGCCTATTACCTGGCCAAAAACCACGGCATCAAGAACATTGCGATTCTGGAAAAAGGCTATGTCGGTGGCGGCAACGTCGGGCGCAACACCACCATCGTACGCTCCAACTACATGATGCAGGAGAACACGCCGTTCTACGAACACAGCATGGAACTGTGGCGCGGCATGTCGGAAGACCTGAACTACAACGTCATGTTCTCGCCGCGCGGCTATTTGTTTGCGGCCTGCTCGCAAGCCTCCCTGGACAGCCTGGTGCGCCGTGCCAACACCATGCGGCTGAACAACATCCGCTCCGAAATTCTGACCCGCGAAGAGATGATGAAAGAAGCGCCCTACCTGGACTAT
>CAIQEX010000713.1 GCA_903870955.1 uncultured beta proteobacterium | reverse complement strand
CCCTCGCTATTCACAAGCGGGGGCGGGCGCGCTTATCTCGGACGCGAATACTGCCGTCTGGCTCCTTGCTGATAAAGCCATTGGCTTCCAGGTCCTTGAGCGCTTTCCCCACCATTTCGCGTGTCGCACCTACTTTGGCGGCTATCGCGGCGTGCTTGACCTTGCCCTTGATCAGCAATTCGGCAGCTGACAAGGGCGTCGCCATATCCATCAGAGTCCGGGCCACGCGACCCTGCACGCTGACACTGGCCAGGCGCACGATTTGCTGATGGGTACTGTGCAGGCGTCGGGCCAGGGTTTTCAGTATGGTGACTGAAATGTGCGGGTTTTGATGCAGGACATCGCTAAAGGTCAAACGGTCGAGCTTTAGCGCATCGACGGAATTCTCTGCAATGACGGTTGCGCTGGCGGGTTGTTGGTCGAGGGCTCCCATTTCACCCACACACTCACCAGCACCCAAGGTCGCCAAAGTGATGGATTTTCCTTTGCTTCCCGACAGCACTACATGGACCCGCCCACTCAGGATGATGTACAAAGACTGCTCGGTTTCGCCCTCTTCAACCAGCAGCTGAGACTTGTTGAATCGGACCTTTTCGCTGGCCATGAACAGCGCAATCGCCTCAGCCTCGGTAATGCCCGCCAGCAGGGGAACCCGCATCAGCAACTGAATGGTCGAGGGACTGGACATGAATTATGGTTTTTATATGGTGCATCAACACACTCATAAGCACATATTGTTTCCAGAATTAAATTAAATTGACAATCACCCTTTAGAGTGATTTTTGCTTTTACCTGGCCATTAATTTAGCCGGGAATCTGCGGAGAAACCGGCACCCTCAAATCATCCAGGTAATCCCTTGCAATATTGATACTGGACACGATACCCACTTCCGGCAATTTCTGCTCCAGCCAGTATTTAGCCGAACGTTTGCCAAGGTCCCGCAGGCGGTAAATGAGGTCGGCGCTGGTCTCGGACTTGCTGGAGGCGGGGTAAGCATCCAGTTCTTTGCCGCCATCAATGCGGTGCATCAGCACATTTTTGTAGTGCTTGGGGTCCAACTTGCCTTCGGCCAGCAGGCGCTTGACGAAGTCGATAGCGCGCATTTCCGCGATCAGGGCCGCGTTAAAGGTGATTTCGTTGAGCCGGTCCAGGATGTCTGTGGAGGTGGTGGGCACCTCGTGGCGTCGAATGGGGTTGATCTGCACCAACACTACATCGCGGCTGTCGCAGTTGTAAACCAGCGGGTGAATGGCCGGGTTGCCTGAGTAACCGCCATCCCAGTAAAAGTCGCCCTCCACCTCCACCGCCTGAAACACGGTGGGCAGGCAGGCAGACGCCATCACCGCCTTGGCACTCAGGCGTTTGCCAGAAAATATTTCGGCTTTTCCCGTGCTCACCTTGGTGGCCAGCACAAACACCTTCACGCCCTTGTAGTCAGACAGCCGTTCAAAATCAATTTGCCGCTCCAGAAAATCCTTGAGCGGGTTGATGTCCATCGGGTTGGTCTGGTAGGGCGAGAAGGACTTGCCCCAAAAGCCCGTCAGGGCATCGGTCACCATTTGTCCTGGTGATGCGTGCCCTGCCAACGCTGCCAAACCACCAAACAACAGGTCAAACGGCACACGCTGCGCATTGGCAATGGTGTTTTGCAGGGCCCCCATGCCCACCACGCCATCCCAAAAGGCCTTTAAAGATTCGCGCGCTGACTGCCGCTGGTCAGCAATCGGTTTGCCCTCGGCCACAGCCAAACCGTGGGCCATGGCAACCGCATTCATGGCGCCAGCACTGGTGCCGCTGATGCCCTCGAAGTCCAGACGGCCATCCTCCAGCAAGGTGTCCAGCACGCCCCAGGTGAAGGCACCATGTGAGCCCCCACCCTGTAACGCGAGGTTGATGGGGCCGTGGGTTGCGGGCGTGGAAAGGGGGGGATGGGTCGTGCTCATGGCTTCTCTTTGTGGAATTTAATAATTTCATTATTGCCGCTGGGGGAATGCACGTCTGCGAATTGCGTCATTTCTTTTATCGCGCCCTGGCGACACTGGCATGCATTCAGCGTGGACATAATCAAGCACCGCTTAACGTTCTCTGGAGTTAACCATGGTCCACGCACCTGAAACCGACACCACCCCGATTCCGGATTACGACGACTTTCTTGCGGCCTTCAAGGCCGAAAGCCTGAACCCGAAATTTGCCGGCAACTTCGAGACCGGCATGAACCCCGCCATCGAGTGCTGCGACCGTTACGCACAAAGTGGCCGCATTGCGTTGCGCTGGGAAGGGCAGGACGGGCGCAGCAGCAGCCATACCTTTGAAGAACTGAAAGAGGCGTCCTCCCGCTTTGCCAATTTTCTGGTGAGCCAGGGCGTGCAACCCGGCGACCGCGTGGCGGGCTTGCTGCCGCGCGTGCCTGAGCTGTTGGTGGTCATTCTGGGCACCTGGCGTGCGGGGGCCGTCTACCAGCCCCTGTTCACCGCCTTTGGGCCCAAGGCGATTGAATACCGGGTGTCCTCCAGCGAGGCCAAGTTCATCGTCACCGACAGCAACAACCGCCACAAGCTGAACGATGTGGCCAACTGCCCGCCGGTCGCAACCATCGCCAGGGCTGCACCCGTGACTGACGGCGACTTTGATTTCCACGCCGAGTTGGCACGTCACAGCGCCAGCTTTGCGCCCGTGATGCGAACCGGTGACGACGCCTGCATGATGCTCTTCACCTCCGGCACCACGGGTCTGGCCAAGGGCGTGGCGGTACCCAACATGGCGCTCAAAGCCTTCTACATGTACATGCGTTACGCCGTCGATTTGCGGCCCGGCGATGCGTACTGGAACATTGCCGACCCGGGCTGGGCTTACGGCCTGTACTACGCAGTCATCGGGCCCCTGCTGATGGGCCACGCCACCCTGTTTTACGAGGGCTCGTTTACGGTCGACAGCACCTACCGCGTGATTCAGAAATATGGCATTACCAACCTGGCCGGAGCACCCACGGCCTACCGTTTGTTGATCGCAGCGGGAGGCGAAAAGGCCAGCCCCGTGAAAGGGCAACTGCGTGTGGCCAGCAGCGCGGGCGAACCTTTGAACCCCGAGGTGATCCGCTGGTTTCACGAACATTTGGCCTGCCCGGTAAACGACCATTACGGCCAGACCGAAATCGGCATGGTGCTGTGCAATTTCCATGGCCTGAAGCATGACGTGCGTGCCGGCTCAGCCGGCTTTTCCGTGCCCGGCTTTCGCATGGTGGTGGTCAACGACGAAGGCGTCGAATTACCCCCCGGTCAGCAGGGCACACTGGCCGTCGACCGCGAAGCCTCCAGCCTGCAGTACTTTGCCGGCTACTGGAAGACCCACACTTCCAACTTTGTGGGCAAGTACTACCTGACGGGCGACACCGTGGAGATGGATGCCAGTGGCAACATCGCCTTTGTCGGACGCGGCGACGACATCATCACCTCGGCGGGCTACCGCATCGGCCCGTTTGATGTCGAAAGCTGCCTGATCGAACACCCGTCCGTGGCCGAGACCGCCGTCATCGGCAAGCCCGACCCGGAACGCACTGAAATCGTCAAGGCCTTTGTGGTGCTCAAGCAGGGCTACACCGCCAGCCCGGAGCTGGCAGAGGAACTGCAGCAATTGGTGAAGCACCGTCTGGCAGCGCACGCCTATCCGCGTGAGGTGCAGTTTGTCTATGAATTGCCCAAGACGCCGAGCGGGAAAATTCAGCGCTTTCTATTGCGTCAACAGGAGAGTGGTAAAACCGATCCCTGATAAAACCATCGGAACCTCTGAATGATTACCAAAAGAAGAATGGTCGCGGGCCTGTTGGGCCTGCTACTGGCCTGCTCGGCGTTTGCCAAGGACGTCGTCATTGACGTGCGCACCGCGCAGGAATTTCAAAGCGGCCATGTCGAGGGTGCACTGAACATTCCACATGACAGCATCGGCCAGGACATCACCAAGGCCAAGGTCAACAAGGACGACCACGTCATCCTGTATTGCAGGTCGGGACGCCGCTCCGAGTTGGCCCTGGGCACGCTCAAGAGCCTGGGCTTCTCCAACATCGAAAACTACGGCGGCTTTGAAGAGGCGCAAAAGCGCTTGAAAAAGCCCTAGCCTGAAAACCGGTCCTGCGGCTTACACCGCAGCGTAGGAAAACACCTTGTCACCTGCTGGGGCGTGGATTTGCGCATTGAAGGACACCACGATGCGGTCCTTCGTGCCGCTGTAGGGCATGGCCTTGTGCGCCAGCAAGGCCGGGAACAGCAGCAGTTCACCGGCTTGTGGCGTCACGTCCAGCGTGGCCTGCTGCAGCCAGGCATTGCCCATGTCCATGTAGGCGCCTCCCAGCAACGGGAACATCGGGCTGTAAAAGCGCGTGGCACCGTTAAGGGCACCGAGTTCCACATGTGCCTGGCGCTGTTCCGGTGGGTCCATCTGCACGTAGTACACGCCTGACCAGGAGCAGTTGCCGTGGCTGTGGATGTCGTGAAATGCTGCCCCGTTCTGGACCTGAAACCAGACCCCGGTTAACTCCAGTTGCAGTGCATGGCGGCCCTGCGGCCAGACACCGGCATTGGCCTGTTTCACGGTCTGCTGCAGCGCCTGGGCAATGAACTGGATCAGGGCGGCAAACTCCGGCACGTCCACGCGCCCCAGCAGGTCGTCACTGCTGGCGTAAAAACTGCTGCCGGGACGGTAGCCGGGGTCGGTGGCGCGCATCACCGTGAAGACGCGGGCCAACACCTCGTTGACCTCGGCAGCCTGCGCAAAGCTGTGCCTGGCAAAAGGCACAGGCCAGTGTGCCTGCAAGGGACTGGCGGGCACAGTTGCCGTCATGCCGCGGTCTCGACCTGCGGCAACTCCAGCCGCCAGCCGGTGCGCGCGGCCAGGCGGGCCAGATCCTCGGGGGTGTCCAGGTCGGTGACAAAGCGGGTGTTGGCGGTTTCATGCACACACACCAGTTCGGGGTTGCGCTCGATCAGGTTGCGGCAGCCCAGGTTGGTGCCGCTGGCGTGAATCTGTGCACGTGCCACATCGTCCAGCACGATGGGGTTGCCGCGCTGCCCGTCCACCATGGGCACCAGCACATGACCCTGGCCACGCTTTTTGAAGGCGGCAATCAGTTCGGTAAGGTCGGCCGCTCCAATCAGTGGCTGGTCCGCCAGGAGTATCAGCACGGCATCGCAATTGGGACCCAATTTGTCGAGGCCGGCGCGCACCGAGCCCTGCTGCCCGTCCTTGTAATTTTCGTTGTGCGCCAGCGTCACCGGAAAGCCGGACACGGCCGCCTCCACCGCATCGCGCGCATGGCCAGTGACCACCACCACTTCATCGATACCGGCACCGCTCAGGGCCACCAGTTGTCGGTTGATCAGCGGCACGCCTTGCAGCCGGATGAGCGACTTGGCCACGCCGCCCATGCGCTGGCCCTCACCAGCGGCCAGCAGCACGGCACCGACGCGCAGGCGGGTGTACAACCCACCACCTTGTTTGAACTGACATCCCATAAACGTTCTCCAAAATAGTTGTGCTGCGGCGCTACGCCAGCAGTTCGGGCAGGCGTGACAGACTGGCCAGGTTGTGCACCGGCATGAAGTGCGTCACGTGCGGTGCCGCCAGACGCATAGCCTCGGATTGTGGCCGTTCCACGGTCGGGTGCAACCAGCAGATGCGGGCACCACGCGCCTTGACGCGGGCCAGCACCGCGCACAGATCTTCCGGCGCATCGGTGTCGTAGCCATCGCTCAGGACCATAAAAATGTCGCCACTTTTCAGCGCGCGGCCCAGGTGCACATCCAATGCCTGACCCAGGCAATGCGCAATACGCGTGCCGCCACCAAAGCCGAAGCTGACCGCGTTGACTTTTTCCTGCATGCGCTTGCTGCGCTTGCGCATCAAGGGCGTGACCTCGGCCAGGCGGGTGTGAAACACAAAGGCCCGTGCGTCCATGACTTCAACCAGGGCACGGCCCAGGCGCAGAAAAAACTGGGCATGGGTTTCCATGGAGCGGCTCACATCCACCAGCACACTGACCCGAGGCAGGCGGCGCTTGCGTCGCACATGGTGCAGCTGCACCAACTCGCCGCCGGTGGATAGCGCCTGGCGCAGCGAGCGCCGCAAATGGATGGCACCCCGCTGCGGGTGATCCTGTACACGGCGCATCAGCTTGGCGCGCAACCGACGTTTGAAGGCCTCCACCAGCGGCTCGAAGCGGTCCATGTCACCGGGCAGCCAGTCGGCAAAATCGCGCGTGTCTTGCGGTGGCGTGCGGCTGGCACCGCCCTGGGCTTTCTTGGCGGCATCCGCGGCATCCACGTCACCGGAGCCGGCCTGATCGGCCACACCGAGGGAGGGTTTGGCGGCCCCCGGCGGTGTGTTGGCCATGTCCTTGTGCATTTGCTGCACCAGCTCGGGCAGCGCGCGTGACTTTTGCGTCAGGCCCGAACTGCGCCGGGCCATACGCTGCTTGTGCGGGAACCAGAAGCTCTGATGCAAATCCGGGTAGCGTGTCCACTGCGTCTGGCTGCCCGAGGCAATGCCACGCCACAGGGCTTGCAGACGGGGCCATTGCACCAGGGGCAGGGCAGCGGCGGCGCGGGCCATCAACTCGACCTCGGCATAGCCCAGCGCAAAGCCGTGGCCGCGCAGATAGTGGGCGAATTCACCGAGTTGCTGGCGCGGATCGGAGGCTGCCGGGACGCTGATTTGCTCCAGAATGGCCACGCTGACGCCGCCTTATTTCATGGCCCCGGCCACGCCCACGTCCTGCGCTATGCGTGGCCCGTCGAGCAGTTTGGCGACGGTGTCGGAAGTCACCAGCCAGCGGTCGGTGCGGGTCTTCAGCAGGGCCGAGAGCGAAGGCACCAGCAACTGCGGATCCACTGGCAATTCGCCATGCCCGAGCTTGAACAGCACCCGCACCCAGTCCAGCGTTTCGGCGACGCCCGGCGTTTTCTCCAGGTCCTGCTTGCGCAGTCGCTGGACAAAGGCGACCGCCTCTTCGACCAGGCGTCCCGCGGCTTCGGGCACCAGGGTGCGCACAATTTGCGTCTCACGCGCCAGTGTCGGGAAGTCCACGTAATGGAACAGGCAGCGGCGGCGCAGGGCATCCGACAGATCGCGCGTGCCATTGCTGGTGAGCACCACCAAAGGTTTGCTGAGCGCTTTGAGGGTGCCGATTTCGGGCACAGTGACCTGGTACTCGGACAGCATCTCCAACAGAAAAGCCTCGAAGGCTTCGTCGGCTCGGTCGATCTCGTCGATCAACAGCACGCAGGGCTCGGCGCAGCGTATCGCCTGCAAAAGCGGGCGCTCCAGCAGGAAGGCCTCGGAGAACAGGTTGTCGCGCAAGGCGGCGCGGTCGCCCTGACCCGCCTCGGCCAGGCGGATTTCCAGCAACTGGCGGCTGTAGTTCCACTCGTAAACGGACTGCGCCAGATCCAGTCCTTCGTAGCACTGCAGGCGCAGCAGAGGACGGTTCAGAGCCCGTGCACAAGCAGACGCAATCGCCGTCTTGCCGACACCGGCCTCGCCTTCGAGCAGCAGCGGGCGCTCCAGCGCCAGACCCATCCAGACCAGGCTGGCGAGGTCTTCATCGGCGATGTAGCCGGCCTTGAAGAGTTGCTCGCGCAGACCTTCAGGGGATGGCACTTGCAGTTCAGCCATGGCGTTGTCTCACGGGCATCAGGCTTTGCGGCCAAACAGGCCGGAAAAGAAGTTCTTGACCATCAGCCAGGCAAAGGCCAGCGCATTGAATTCCTTGGCCACAATCGGAGCCACCGGTGCCGCCTGCGCGGCAACGGGGGCCGGTGCATCAGTCGCGCTGGCGGTGGTGGTTGCGGCATTCACCGGTGCCACTTCAGCAGGTGCCATGGCCGCCTGCTGCACGGCCGCCTTTTGCGAGAACACATCGGCGAACTGCAACAGGATCATGTCCGATACCGAGGTCATCATGCGACCGCCAAACTGGGCGAACTTGCCGTTGACGATCACCTCCGCGTGGCCCACCAGGGTGCTCATGCCGCCTTCGGCTTCAACCAGGTTGGCGGTGAGTTCCATGGAGGCCGACGAGCCGCCCTTGTCGGCACCCTTGCCCATCATCTTGAGGGTGCGGGTGGCCGCATCCAGAGTCAGAATTTCGATGGTGCCGGCAAAGGCCGCCACGGCCGGGCCGACCTTGACCTTGACCGCGCCCTTGAAGTGCGTGGCATCAATGTCCTCGGTAATCTGCGCACCGGGCATGCAGGTGGCCAACTCGTGCATATTGGCCAGCACCAGCCAGGCCGCGTCCACACCGGAGGCGACCGGGTAAGTCTTGTCGAGAACAACTTCCATATCAAACCTTAGAAAATACAAGGGGGCGGAGGCACCGCAGTGCATCCGCCCCGGATGAACAATAAAACCTAACTGACGATGCCGGACGCCTTCAACTGTTGCCACACACGATACGCGGTGTGGGGCATGTTGAAGTGCGTCACGCCCAGGTGCGCAAAGGCGTCCACCATGGCGCTGGTGAAGGTCGGGATGCTGCCTACGTGGGGCGACTCGGCCACGCCCTTGGCACCAATCGGATGGTGCGGTGAGGGGGTGACCGTGAAGTCGGTTTCCCACATCGGCGTCTCCACCGCGGTTGGCAAAAAGTAGTCCATCAGCGAATTGCCCTGGATGTTGCCCTGCTTGTCAAACGACAGCAATTGACCCATGGCCACGGCGAAGCCTTCGGTCAGGCCACCGTGGATCTGGCCTTCGATGACCATCGGGTTGATGCGGGTGCCGCAGTCGTCGAGCGCGTAGAAGCGGCGGATCTTGGTCTCACCCGTGGCTTTGTCGATGTCCACCACGCAGAGGTAGATGCCAAAGGGGAAGGTGAAGTTGGGCGGGTCGTAATAGTGCACAGCCTCCAGACCCGGCTCCAGCCCTGCCGGTGGCTGGTTGTACGCAGCCCAGGCGATTTCGGTCATGGTCTTGAACTTGGCGTCGTTACCCTTGACCTTGAAGCGGTCGATTTCCCATTCCAGATCCGCTTCGCTGACTTCCATGAGGTGCGCAGCAATGGTTTTGGCTTTGGCGTGAATCTTTCGCGCTGCCATGGCAATCGCCGCACCGGCCACCGGGGTCGAGCGCGAGCCATAGGTGCCCAGGCCGTAGGGAGCCGTATGGGTGTCACCTTCTTCGACTTGAATCACCTCTGAAGAGATGCCCAGTTCGGTGGCGATGATTTGCGCATAGGTGGTCTGGTGCGCCTGGCCTTGCGAGATGGTGCCCATGCGCGCAATCGCGCTGCCAGTGGGGTGCACGCGGATCTCGCAGGAATCAAACATACCCACGCCCAGGATGTCGCATATCTTGCTCGGACCGGCACCCACCACTTCGGTGAAACTGACCAGGCCGATGCCCATCAGCGTAGGGCAGTCCGGATCGGCGCGTTTGATCGCTTGTTCGGCACGCAGGCCCTGGTAATCGACGGCCTTGAGCACCTGGTCCAGCGCGGTCTGGTAGTCGCCCGAGTCGTACTCGAACCCAAAGGCTGACTTGTAGGGAAACTGCTCGCGCTTGATGAAGTTCTTGCTGCGAATCTCGGCCTTGTCGATGCCCAGCTTTTGCGCCAGCACATCGACCATGCGTTCGATCAGGTAGACCGCTTCGGTCACGCGGAAGGAGCAGCGGTAGGCCACGCCACCGGGCGCCTTGTTGGTGTAGACCCCGTCCACCGAGCAATGTGCGGCGGCGATGTCATACGAGCCGGAGCAGATATGGAACATGCCGGCCGGGAATTTGGTCGGGTCGGCACAGGCGTCAAAGGCGCCATGGTCGGCGGTGACATGGGTACGCAATGCCAGAATCTTGCCATCCGCAGTCGCAGCCAGTTCGCCGGTCATGTGGTAATCACGGGCAAAGCCGGTGCTCGACAGATTCTCAATGCGGTCTTCCACCCACTTGACCGGGCGACCCAGCACGATGGAGGCCACGATGGCGCACACGTAGCCAGGGTAGATCGGCACCTTGTTGCCAAAGCCGCCACCGATATCGGGAGAAATGATGCGCACCTTGGATTCGGGAATGCCCGAGAGCATCGACACCACCGTGCGCACCACGTGCGGTGCCTGGCTGGTGATCCAGGTGGTCAGTTCGCCACGCACCGGGTCAAAGCTGGCGACGCAGCCACACGTTTCCAGCGGGCAGGGGTGCACGCGGGGGTAGAGCATGTCCTGCTTGACGGTCACCGCAGCGCTGGCAAAGGCGGCATCGGTAGCCTCCTTGTCGCCGGCCTGCCAGTTGAAGATGTGGTTGTGGTGCTTGCGCGCGCCGTGCGCGCCTTCGGTCTTTCCGGCGAGGTCTTCGCGCAGCACGGGCGCATCGGGCAGCAGCGCGTCAAAGGGATCAACCACCGCCTGCAGTTCTTCGTATTCGACTTCCACCGCTTCCACACCATCGGCGGCGGCATAGCGGTCTTCGGCGATCACAACCGCCACTTCCTGCATCTGGAAATGCACCTTCTCGTCGGCCAGTACGGCCTGCACGTCACCCGCCAGTGTGGGCATCCAGTGCAGTTTGAGAGGCTTGAGGTCTTCGGCGGTGAGCACGGCAATCACGCCGGGAATCTTCAGCGCGGCTTCTTTGTTGATGCGCACGATGCGCGCGTGGGCCACTGGCGCACGCACGATGTCCATGTGCAGCATGCCGGGCATCTTGATGTCATCGACATAGTTGCCCTTGCCCTGGATAAAGCGGGCGTCTTCCTTGCGCAGGCGGCTTTCGCCCATGCCCATCAGGGCTTTTTCGCGGTCACTCAGTGGTGCGTTCATGTGCTTGTCTCCGGTCGCGTTGTGAGCCGCTTACGCGGCCACTGCGCTTTGTTGTTGGATGGTCTTGGCAGCATGCAGCACCGCCTTGATGATGTTCTGGTAGCCGGTACAACGGCACAGGTTGCCGGACATGCCGTGGCGCACTTCTTCGGCTGTCGGGTTGGGGTTGTCCTGCAGAAAGCGGTAGGCACGCATCAGCATGCCAGGGGTGCAGAAGCCGCACTGCAAACCGTGTTCCTTGTAGAACGCGTCCTGAATAGCGTGCAGGGCACCGGCGTTGGCCAGGCCCTCGACGGTCTTGATGTCGCTGCCTTCGCACTGCACCGTGAGGTGGGTGCAGGACTTGACGGACTGGCCGTCAATGTCCACGGTACAGGCGCCGCAATGGCTGGTCTCGCAGCCAATGTGGGCACCCGTCAGGGACATCTTTTCGCGCAGAAAGTGAATCAGCAGCGTGCGCGGCTCCACCGCCTCTTCCACGCTCTTGCCATTGAGAGTCATGGCGACCATTTTTTTGCTCATGGGTGTGTCTCGGTGTTAGGAATAAAGGGGGTTCAGGCGCAACGTGCGGCAGCTGCAGAGATGGCACGTTTGGTCATTTCGGCAGCCATGGCAGTTTTGTATTCGGCGTCACCGCGAAGGTCCTCTGCCGGATCGCAGATGGCGCGCACCGCTTGCGCTGCAGCCTCCAGCGAGGCGGCGTTAATGGGCTGACCAATTAGTGCCGCTTCGGCGTCCCGGGCGCGCAGCGCCGTGGGTGCAACATTGGTCAGGCCAATGCTGGCATGGGTCACCACACCACCGCTCATGCGCAACACCACAGCCGCGCCGGCGGTGGCCCAGTCGCCGGTCTTGCGCTTGAGCTTTTGGTAGGCGCTGCCGGTGCCGGGAGCAAAGGGTGCAATCAGAATGGCGGTGAGGATCTCGTCCTCGGCCAGTGCGGTCATGTAGGTGCCATGGAAGAAGTCCACCGCTTTGACCTGGCGCTCGCCGCGCGGCCCTTGCAACACAAAGGTGGCGTCCAGCGCCATGGCAATGGCGGGGTGGTCGTTGCCGGGGTCGCCATGCGCAATGTCACCGCCGATGGTGCCGCGGTTGCGCACCTGCGGGTCGGCAATCAGTTTGGCGGCTTCACCCAACAGCGGCAGTTTTTCTTTCAGCAGAGCCGAGTCAATAAGTTCGTTCTCGCTGGTCATGGCGCCAATCCGAATCATGCCGCCGGCTTCGCTGATGCCGCGTAGCTCGGGAATGCGGTTGATGTCGATGAGCGTGCCGGGCGCAGCAAAGCGCAGCTTCATCATGGGCAGCAGGCTGTGGCCGCCGGCCAGCAGCTTGGCGTCATCGCCCAGAGACACCAGCAAGCCAATGGCTTCTGCCACCGTCTGGGGTGCGTGGTAATCGAATGCGGGTGGGATCACGTTGTCTCCTTTTATGGGTGCTCTGTCAATGCAGAGCCGCCCACTTTATCGGGCGACTTTCAAAAAAGGGAGGCTATCCAATCAACGGCTTTTGTCGCGCATGAACGGCAGCCAGGGCGCACGAGCCGAATATGTGCGTTTGCACAATGCAGTCGGGGGCCACTCTGAACAACTTGGCACTCTGCCCTTCGGGTAACTAAGCCCTGGCCAGGGTGGCGTCGCTCAGTCCCAGGTGCTCCATCAGGCGCGCCGCGCTGGCACGCGATACCGGTATCTCGACCGGCGTGGAGCCCATCATGCGCAGCGTGATACGGCCGTCGTCACGCACGATTTCATCGACCTGGCTCAGGTTCACGATGTAGCTGCGGTGCACCCGCAAAAACAGATTCGGATCGAGGCGGGTTTCCAGATCGCCAATGGTCAGATTGCAGAACTGCCCACCCTGCACGTTGTGCACCCAGGTGTAATGCCCTTCGGAGCGGATGAAGGAAACGTGCGATACATCCACCAGCAGCACGCGGTTTTGCTTGATGGTGGGAATCTTGCGCAGCTGGCGTTTGGCCTTGGGTTCTGCGCTTCCGGCAGCTGCGCTGCTGTCGGCATCCTTGCTGACGACCTCGGTAATGTCATAGAACACCAGCGTATATCCCGTGGTCTGTCCCTGCATGTCGGCTATTTTGGAGACCTTGATCAGCAACATACGCTCGGGAATGCTGATCATCATGGCCATGGGTGGGGCGTTGTTCACCGGGCATTCGGCCTGACCCAGCAGAAACTTGACCTTGGCTCTGGCCGCTTCCGGATGGAAATCGGTGACTATTTTTCCAAACGGCATTTTGTCCTGCACCGGCAGGCTGCGCCGCGCGAAATCGTTCATTCCGGTGACGTGCAGTTGCACATCCAGATGCACCACACCCACATCAAAACGCTCCAGCAAATAAAGCCAGGAGTTCGGATGGGTGGTGCCGGATGGGCCCGCCCCAACGGCGTGCTTACAGGAAGTCATGTCTTGTCTCTTTATGTATTGGAAAGTGAATTACAGCGGATTCCGTCGCATCGCTCATGCGGGTGCACGGTTACTCATGCAGGCTGTAAGCAATTCGTTCATCGGGCTGCAGAAATTGCCAAATACGCTTACAGTGCGATCCCTTAAAACGGTCAGAAATTCACTGCGCGTGCGACACATCGGGTTAACCCTTGCACGCATGCAGCCCAACACAACGAGCACAAACAGGTGACCATCCTCAACACACAGGCGCATTGGCTGGCACGCGGCATTGGGTCGGCGTCCGTCACGCCCGCGCTGCTGATTGCTACGGTGGCCATGGCCCTTTGGTTTGCCGACCGGCAGTCACTTCCCGTGACGCTGGATGCCGTCTGGCCGGTCATCCTGCTGTGCCTGCTGGCGGTGGCCGCTGGTTGTGCGGCGTTAAGCTGGGTCAGGCCCCAGAGCGCCGGTCTTTCGCCCCCCCATGTCATGCTGTCGCTGGGTTTTGGTGGCATGCTGCTGGGCCTGTTGGCGGACTGGCTGAACGCGGGCCCGGCGCAATTGGGTAGCCTGTGCCAGCAAGCCTCCACACTCCGCTTGTCTGAGAGTTTTTCACTGCACCTGCGTTACTTGCCAGGCATGCACATCGGCATGCTCCTGGGGGGCTTGCTGGCCATCCCGAGCCTGCGCATGCTGCGCTCCCATTGCGGACGCTATCTGTGTTCGGTTTTAACGCAAAACCTGCTGTGTTCGGGCTGGATGCTACTGGGCATGACTCTGGGCGCGGTCTGGATGGTGCGGTTGCAAATCATGCTGGGCGCAGCGTCCCTGACAGGCATGCTGGGTGGCATGTTCGTCGGCATGACCTGGGGCATGGTGGGTAGCGTCGCGCTCTACCGGCAGTACTTTGCGTTTCGCAATCGGGCACTGCTCGCCAGTGCCAACGACACCCGTCGTTGAAGCCACCCCACAACAGGCCTGAACGGAAGTAACGCATGGAAAATCTGGATGGAATGGTGCTGCGAACCTTGCGATTTTGGCGTACCGGGTCACGGCGTGCACTGCTGGCGACCGTGGTCCGGACCTGGGGCTCATCGCCGCGTCCGGTGGGCTCCATCATGGCCCTGTGTGCAGACGGCTCGGTCGTCGGCTCGGTCTCCGGGGGCTGCATCGAAGATGACCTGATCCACCGCTTTACCCAGGCCTATACACAGCCGCATGCGGTGGCTCCGGGCGAGCCGCAACAACTCCCCGTGGGACCGCCGCGCCTGCTGACCTATGGCGTAAGCGCCGATGAAGCGCACCGCTTTGGCCTGCCCTGCGGTGGCACCCTGGAACTGCTGCTGGAGTTTGACCCGGCGGTGGAGACACTGGATACCTTGCTGGCCTGGTTGGACCAAGGCTTGCTGGTCGAACGCAGCGTGGCGCTCGACACGGGGGCCGCAACGGTACGACTTTGCAACCAGCCCTCGGACTTGAAGTTGACTGCCAGCACACTCAGCAATGTGTTCGGGCCGGAATATCGCCTGCTCATCATTGGCGCCGGCCAGATGAGCGAGTACCTGGCCACCATGGCGCAGTTCAACGGCTTTGCCGTCACCGTGTGTGACCCGCGCGAGGAGTACCGAACGAGTTGGTCGGTGCCAGGTGTGCAGGTGGTGCAGGACATGCCGGACGACGCCATGGCCGCGTTCAAACCGGACCGCCGCAGCGCCGTGGTGGCGCTGACGCATGATCCCAAGCTGGATGATCTGGCCTTGCTGGATGCCGTTCAAAGTGAGGCCTTTTACATCGGCGCGATTGGGTCACGGCGCAACAACCTCGCGCGCAGTGCCCGCATGATTGAACACTTTGGCGTCAGTCCCGCCGAGTTGGCCAAATTGCGCGGACCCATTGGCATCTACATCGGCAGCAAGACGCCCCCGGAAATCGCGGTCAGCATCATGGCCGAGTTGCTGGCGGTAAAAAACGGCGTCAAACTGCCCAAAGACCTTCAGGTGGGACCGGCCAAAGACGAACTTGCGATTCAGGAAAACCATGCCGACCCGCTGGCCTGCGGCATCGGCGTGGCTTCCATCGGGCAGTCTTACAGCAGCGAGTCTGCCGGCACGTAGGTCTTGCCCAGGGCCAGAGCGACGGCCTCGTAGGTGACCTTGCCTTCGGCCACATTCAGGCCATTCTTCAAATGCACGTTGTCTTTGAGGGCCTGCTTCCAGCCCTTGTTGGCCAGCGTGACGGCGTGGCCGATGGTGGCGTTGTTCAGCGCGAAGGTTGAGGTGCGGGCCACAGCACCGGGCATGTTCGCCACGCAGTAGTGAATCACACCATCCACCACAAAGGTCGGATCGGCATGGGTGGTGGCATGCGAGGTCTCGAAGCAGCCGCCCTGGTCAATCGCCACGTCCACCAGTACCGCACCCTTTTTCATTTTGCTGATCATGGCGCGCGTGACCAATTTGGGCGCAGCGGCACCGGGAATCAGCACGCCGCCGATGACGAGGTCGGCATCCAACACGGCTTCTTCCACACTTTGCACATTGGAATAAACCGTGTTGATGCGGTTGCCAAAAATCAGGTCGAGTTGGCGCAGGCGTTCAATGCTCTTGTCCAGCACCGTGACCCGCGCGCCCATGCCCACAGCCATTTGCAAGGCGTGGGTACCGACCACACCGGCACCCAGAATGACGCAGTGCGCTGCGTGCACGCCAGGCACGCCGCCCAGCAACACGCCCATACCGCCTTTGGATTTTTCCAGGTGCGCAGCACCGGCTTGCACCGACATGCGGCCGGCCACTTCGCTCATCGGTGCCAGCAGGGGCAGACCGCCGCCGGGGCCGGTGATGGTTTCGTAGGCGATGCAGATGGCACCCGACTTGATGAGCGCCTCGGTCTGCTCGGGGTCCGGAGCCAGGTGCAGGTAGGTGTAGAGAATCTGGCCGGGGCGCAGCATGGCGCATTCCTGCGGCTGGGGTTCCTTGACCTTGACGATCATCTCCGACGCGGCGAACACTTCGGCAGCATTGGCTGCCAGCGTGGCACCGGCAGCAAGGTACTGCTCGTCGCTCAAGCCGATGTCGGCACCAGCGCCGGTTTGCACCAGCACCGAATGGCCGTGAGAGGTCAGCTCGCGCACGCTCGCGGGGGTGAGTCCGACACGGTATTCGTGGTTCTTGATTTCCTTGGGTAGTCCGATGCGCATGCTGTGCTCCTGAGTTATTTGTTGGAAGAGCGCAGTGTGCCCGTGGGCTTGGCAGTTGGAAATAGAGATTAATGATTTTTACTATGCAGTAGCCAGGCTAATAAATTAGCGCGACATTTTGGTCGCAGTAATCATCTGGTAATTGCTGAAGAAATAGGTGTTGCGCACCACGTTCCACTCGCCAATCGAATTTAGATAATTCACCGGATCTTCCGCATCCCACAAGGCCAGACCATAAGGCTCAAATACCTTGAAGTAGAGCCAGCTAAAGGCGCGCAACACGGCGATACGCGGACGGTGAAATTCGCCTATATAAAGTTTGCCACCTGGCTTCAACACGCGGCTGGCTTCATTCAAGGCCTT
>CAIQEX010000712.1 GCA_903870955.1 uncultured beta proteobacterium | reverse complement strand
TGCTGTCGCAACTGCTGGCGCAATTCAGCTTTTTCCTGCGCTGTCATCTGGCGCACCCGATAAGGCACCTCAGTCCGCTGCAACTTCAATGTTTCACGCAGCAGCTCCCGTCTTTGCATTTGCCGCTCGCGCAAAAGCTCAGTCTGCGCCTCCAGATAGGTCGCTGATTTTGAGCGTTCCACCTGCGCCAAAGCACCCATGCAAAGTGCCAGCGAGCAAAACATAACAAAACAAGTGCGCAACATCACGGGGCAAAAACCTAGCCTGAAGAGTGGATTCCATTGTCTGCAAACCACAGCTTGAAGCGGCCGAATTTTTGTAACATAGTGTCAAAGTCGCTGATATACAAGGCCTCGAGGGCTTGCGGCCGCGCAAAATTCGCTCTGTTACATATTTGAGGCCACCATGACGCAAACGCCAGACCGACCCGACAAAATCTTGGTAGTGGACGACGACGCCCGGATTCGTGACTTGCTTAAACGCTACCTGACGCAAGAGGGTTTTGACGTGCTGCTGGCCGAAGATGGCAAGTCGCTGACCCGCGTGATGATGCGTGAAACCGCCGATCTGATCGTGCTGGACCTGATGATGCCCGGCGAAGACGGCCTGTCCATTTGCCGCCGTTTGCGGGCCGCCAACGATCTGACACCCGTGATCATGCTGACCGCGAAGGGTGAAGACGTGGACCGTATCGTGGGTCTGGAAGTCGGCGCCGATGATTACCTGGGCAAGCCGTTTAACCCGCGCGAGCTGCTGGCACGGATTCATGCCGTGTTGCGCCGGCGCCCCGTGCCCGAAGTCCCAGGAGCCCCTTCTACCGAAAACGAAGTGGTGCGCTTTGGCAACTTCAGCTTTGACCTCGGTGCGCGTACGCTGCATAAAAATGGCGAAGAAATGACGTTGACCACGGGTGAATTTGCCATGCTCAAGGCTCTGGTGCGACATCCACGCACACCGCTATCGCGTGAAAAACTGGCTCAATTGTCGCGAGGCCGCGAGTTCGAACCCTTTGATCGCAGCTTGGATGTACAGGTTTCGCGGCTGCGTAAACTGATAGAGAATGATCCCGCCAACCCCCGCATGATTCAAACCGTTTGGGGCGTGGGCTACGTCTTTATTCCTGAAGATGTCGTGTGAGTGAGACCCAGCTGACTGAGTTTGAGGAACCTCAGGACATTGCGCTAGAAGAAACAGCGCCCACGCGAGGTCGATTGGCCTGGCACGAACTCAGCCTGTTCTGGCGCACCTTCTTCATGTTGGCCCTGCTTTTGCTCGGCAGCATATTGGCCTGGCTACAAACTCTGCGTGCCTTTGAGTTTGAGCCGCATGCCGTGCAAACGGCGCGTCAAATCGCGTCCCAAGTCAACCTGAGCCGCGCAGCCTTGATCAACGCCGATGCGATAGCCCGACTTTCGTTGCTCAAGACGATGTCCCAGGAAGAGGGCCTGCGCATCATTCCACGCGAAAATTCCGACAATTTTCTTCTGATCGACGGTGAACTTGCAGTCCAGGATATGGCGCTTGAACTGCGTCACCGCCTGGGTGAGCAGACCATCGTGGCCAAACAGGTGAATGGCAACCATGGCCTGTGGATCAGTTTTGAAATGGATGGCGACCCTTATTGGTTTCTTACCGACATGGAGCGCTTTAATCCGGCGGGGGGCAAGACCTGGGTGATCTGGCTGATCGTCGCCACCGGTCTATCGCTCACCGGTGCCGCCTTGATTGCGCGCTTGATTAATCGCCCTCTCAGGGCCTTGTCTTATGCCGCCAGCCGGGTGCGCGAGGGTGACTTCAAGGCCAGTCGCCTCGATGAAAGTGTGCACACCAGTGAAATTCGGGAAGTCAACATTGGTTTTAACCGCATGGCACAACGCCTTGCCAAACTGGACCAGGACCGGGCCTTGATGCTGGCGGGCATTTCGCATGACTTGCGCACACC
>CAIQEX010000711.1 GCA_903870955.1 uncultured beta proteobacterium | reverse complement strand
GCTGTGCCGACGCATAGTCCTGTTGCCGAAGGGCCTCCCGGGTCAGTGAAGGCGTGCGTATGAGCACGGCGTAAAACTTCTCCAGCAACGAGAGGTAGAGTTTCAAATTTCCCAGACAGTTTTTCAAACCTTGTGCGGTATTCATTCCCTCGATCAAGGGCGGCGCTGCGGTGTCTATCGGTACGCTCGCATCAGACACTTCGGCCATCCGCAATGTTGTGCCGTCGTAGGCCCCCCAACGGCGCAAACTCTCGATCAGCGCATCGGGATCGATGGGCTTGGAGAGATGGTGGTTCATGCCCTCAGCCAGGCAACGACGCACCTCATCATCCATCGCATGGGCCGTCATGGCGATGATCGGCAGGTGATCAAAGCGTGCTTGCTGGCGAATCGCCAAGGTGGTCTGGTGACCATCAAGGACCGGCATCTGCAAATCCATAAACACCAAGGCCCACGGCAATGGGTCCGGCGCAGCGGTCAAAAGGTCCAGTGCTTCCTGACCGTTTTCAGCCACGGTCACCTTTACTTCTAACGCTTCCAGCAACTCGACCGCAATTTGCTGGTTGATATCGTTGTCTTCCACCAGCATGACCCGCAGCCCTGGAAATCGCAAGTTGTCCGCTGACCCGTGCAAAGGTGTGGCGTGATTGGAATGGGGATAGATGACTTCGGCCAGCGTATCCCACAGGCGCGACTGGCTCACGGGCTTGTCCACGAAGGCCCGGGCGCCCGCGTGCGTGCCCTCCTCGCGCACCTCGTCAGCACCAAAAGCCGTCACCATGATCACGATGGGAAGGTGCTGCAAAGTCAGGTCATGCATGACGGCCTTTGTGGCATTGACACCATTCAGTCCGGGCATTTTCCAGTCCATCAAAACAATGGCGTAAGGGTCGAGGTCGTCCTCTCGCTGCAGCGCCATCAAACAGTCTTTTCCGCTGGAAACGGCGTCGTTGCGCATGCCGAGTGCACCGAGTTGCTCACACAGAATCTGACGCGCATTGGCATTGTCATCAACCACCAGCACCCGCTTGCCCCGTGCCACCTCGCGCGACAGATTTTCTTGCCGCGCTTCGTGTGACAGGCCCAACTGCACACTGAAACTGAAGATACTTCCCAGGCCCACCTGCGACTGCACCGATATCTGGCCGCCCATCATCTCGACAAAACGCCTGGATATGGCCAACCCCAAACCGGTGCCGCCATATTTACGGGTGATCGAGGTGTCTGCCTGGTTAAAGGCGACGAAGAGCTTCTTACATTGCTCTTCGGAAATGCCCACTCCCGTATCTTCAATAGCCACTTCCAGCGTCAACGGGTCCTGCGCGGGATTCGCGCAACGAACGTCCACTTTGACATGCCCGTTGGCCGTGAATTTGACCGCGTTACCCAACAGATTGATCAGGACTTGACGCAGCCGCAAACCATCCCCCACCAATCCCAGCGGCACATCTGGCGCAATACGTACCAGCAACTCCAGTCCCTTTTCCTGGGCCTTGGGCGACAGCAACAGCGATATGCCGTCGAGCAAATCGTCCAGCCAGAAGGGCGCGTCTTCCAGCCCCATCATCCCGGCCTCGATCTTGGAAAAATCCAGGATGTCGTTGATCACGCCCAACAGAGCACTTCCCTCGGAGTGAATTTTTTGCAGATAGTCGCGCTGCTTGGGCGTCATGTCGGTGCGCAATGCCAGGTGGGATAGTCCAATGACGGCGTTCATGGGGGTACGAATTTCGTGGCTCATGTTGGCCAGAAATTCACTCTTGGCGCGTGTGGCGTCCTCGGCCTTGCCGCGTGCCGCTTCCAACTCCAGCGCCTGGGCTTGGGTCTGCTCCAGCAGACTGCGGGCAATACGGTTGCGCGCGATGATCTCCAGATTCAAGGCAATCAGAGGCAATACTTCTTTGAGCAACGCCTCATGTTGCGGTTGCGACGGGGCCAGACTGGCCAATTCAATGACCGCCAGCGTCTGCCCGGCATTGCCCAACACCGGAACCAGGCGTACCTCGGAGGCCGGGCTATCGACCAGCGCCGACTGGATGCGCAGGCCAGCACCCTCAGCAGCTTGCAACTTCAGTGGCCGGCCATCGCGCGCACATTGACCCAACTGGCCTTCGCCGGATTTAAATTGCGTGCGCAATTCGGCACCCGGTGTGTAGCCCCACCCACCGGCCAGGCAGAAATTATTTTCTGATACTTCCATGGCGTAGAGGACGCCCACCTGTGCGCCTACCAGCGGGGTGAGCTGGCCCATCAAGACGTTGGCAAACTCATCCAGTTCTTCAATCGCCTGAACCGCACTGCCCAATTCGAACAGACTGGTCTTGACCCAACGCAGCACGTCGGCCTCGATGGCCACCGTTTGGAGTACCTGCAGGGACTGTGCCATGGCACCAATTTCATTGTCGAAGTCCTGGTGCGGAATGGCGATTCGGTAGTCACCTCTGGCCAATCGCTCGACACTTTGCCGCAACCGGTCATTCGGCTGGCGCACCGAAGCACCGACCAGCAGGCCAAAGCCGATCCCACTGGCAGTCCCCAACGTCAAAAGAATGATCGTCCAGTGCTCTACCGATGCCGAAAATTGGGCGGCATCCTGAGCCGCCTGTTGGGCGGAACTCTCTTTGTGGTCCACCAGTCGGTCCATCAACTTATCAGTTGCCTGAAACACCTTGACGTTATCGGGGTTTAGCAAAAAGCTGGATATCCTGGAGGTTTGGAAGCTACCTTCCTGTTCAATCAGCGCTTGCGCAAGGTCCACGTTGGCCATGTACAGAACCAGTTCGGCGCGAATGTCCTTGAGCAGTTGCTTCCCCTCAGCGCGGAAAAAGTGTTTTTCACTTTCAAGTAATTCCTGCTGCAACTGGTCGCGCGCAAGCATCAGTTGCCTTTGGGCATCCTGGCGTGCCACAAGACTAGGAGAGAGTGCCATTTGACGCAGGGCACGGGCCACCGTCATGAGTTGGATATTGGCTTCCTTGATATGCGAGATGCCCAGCAACTCGTCTGAGTACATGCGCTGAATCTCAGCTGCCTGAAGCCGCGTGCTGTAGATCGACTGGATGCCCACCAGAAGTACCACCAGCAACAGTCCACCCGAGGCCAACGCCAATTTGGTATTTATTTTCAAGCCTTCGAGGAGGCGGACGATATTCATGGCTTTACTTCAGCGTCACTTGTTCGAACAAGGAATCCGCCGACACCGGATGGCTGGCATAAAAACCCTGGATCACGTGGCACCCCTGCTCCGCCAATATGTGCGCCTGTGCTTCGGTCTCCACTCCCAGTGCAATCACCTCGATTCCCATGGCCCGACCGATGGCGATCATGCAATTGCTGATGGCCCTGGCATCTGCGCTGTGCGCCAAATCCTGCACGCACCGTGGATTGATCTTGAAACTACTGATGGACAGGAAGTTGAGTCGCGACAAGCTCGAGAAAGAGATGCCATAGTCATCAATCGAAATGCGCACGCCCATGTCCCTCAACACCTGAATGTGCGAAGTGTCGGACTCCACGAATGAAATGGCCTGGGTCTCGCTCAGTTCCATTTCCAACAGATGCGGGGCCACACCGTGGGTCTCGAGCGCCCGCCTGACACAGGCGGCAAAATCCGGGTCGCGCAACTGGCGCAAGGAGACGTTGAGAGACAGGGTGAGCTCAGGCATACCCTGCTCGCGCCAGGCACGCATCTGTTCACAAACGTGCTCCAAAGCCCAGTTACCCAGTGCGACGATGAAGCCGCTGCGTTCGGCCATTTCGATAAACACGTGGGGTTCCACCTCACCGACTTTTGCATGCTGCCAACGCATCAATGCTTCACATCCGCGCAGGCTAGGTTGGGTGTGGCTGCGAACCTGCGGTTGGTAGACCAGACTGATTTCCTGGCGTTCCAGTGCCAACCAGAGATCACGCTCCAGATTGGGCTTATCCGCTGCCCCCATGTTGGCGTCGTAGTGACAAAGCGGAATACCAAATCGTTTGGCGCTGTACATGGCCGCGTCGGCACGCTGCAGAAGGCTGACCATATCTTCGGCATCGCGCGGATAGGTCGCACATCCGATACTGGCACCGACGCTCAACTTGCGCCCCATGATGACCATGGGCTGCTTAAGCGCCTGTTGCAATTGGGTGGCTATGACTTCCACCTGCTCGGCCTGCGCGATTCCGTTGAGCACCGCTACAAATTCGTCGCCCCCGACCCTAGCCAACAGGTTTGCGGGTGGCAGCGCGTCGCGCAACGCCGAAGCCACGTGCTGAAGAACCATATCGCCCACCTGATGGCCCAGGTCATCGTTGATGGGTTTGAATCGGTTCAGATCAATAAACAACAGGGTAAGCGCGTCCGCGTCAGGTGCCGAATGCGCAAAAAACTGCTCCAGGTGTTCCATCATCTTGCGGCGATTGGGCAGTCCGGTCAGGGCATCGGAATAGGCCAGCTCCTGTAGTTCTTTGCTGGACTTCTCGGAGGTTGAAAGGTCTGCCGTTGCGCATATGTAGGAGACGACTTTGTCGTCAATGCTCTCGACCATGGTGATGGTCTGCCACTGCAAATAGATCTGACCACTCTTGCGCCGGTTGAAAATAGTCCCGCTCCAATGACCTGTGTCCAGAAGCTCCAACCAGAGGCTTTGGTAAAACTCGGTCTCATGGCGACCGGAGCTGAGCATGCGTGGGTTACGCCCCATGAGTTCCGATTCAGCGTAACCCGTCATAAGACAATAGCCCGGACTGGCCGAGCTGATGCTGCCAAAGGGATTGGCCACCATCACCCCATATTCGGAGTCCACAGCGTGGGCATAGGCACTTTGTGCCTGCAACATACTGCCCTGACTGATCACCGCCGGTGAAAGAAACCAATAGATATCTGCAGTGTCATCTTCGGGCTTCTGCATCAGCAAGGCATCCCACACGGTGCCCCGCAGCGAAGGTACGGAGCCCACCATTTCCAAACGAAATTGCAGCGCACTCGCCGGGTAGGTTTGTTCCGTCACGCGCTTCAGCAAAGACGCCAACGAGGCGCTGTGCAGCACGCGTATCAGTTGCGCTGCATTTCTGCCGATCAGACTGCTATCTTGTTGCAAGTATTGCCAACGCAGCTGACTGCTGGAATGTCGTATCTGTCCTTGCGCGTCGGTTACCCAATACATGGGCGAGGCCTGCATCAACAGGCGCGGCAACAGATCCGGACCATTTGCTTCCTTGCCCAGTGACTGCAAAATCATCTGGTGCTGCAGCTGAAGCCGGTTGTGCTGGCGCATCAGCTCTTCCATATCCTGCGCATAGCGAAACAGTTGCGCAGTCAGCACCTCCGCATCCGGAACCGGCGCCACCGACGGATTCATTTGAGGCGATCACGCAGCCACATCACCACCTGCAACGGGCTGAAGGGCTTGATGAAATAGGCGTCGGCGCCCCGTCGGTTGGCCTCGTCCCTGTCAGACTGCTGCCCACGAGCCGTCAGCATCGCCACCAATGTGTCTTTTGTTTTTGCATCGGATTTGATCGCGTCGAGCACCTGCAAGCCGTCAATCTCGCCAGGCATCATCACATCGAGCAGCACGGCAACCGGATGGTATTTACGCACTGCATACAGCGCTGCCGCACCGTTGTCGGCTTCGACAATCTCGTACTGCTTGCCCAAGGTAATGCTTAGCAAGCGTCGAATGTCTGCGTGGTCGTCCACGATAAGTATGTAGTGCATGGTGAAGCCCTCAAAAAATCAAATGTATTTTATTCGTTTTTTAACAAATACAATCAATTTTTGTCATTTTTACAAGTAATAAAAATGACTAAATTGATAGTTAGTACCCTATTCAAGGGTTTTTCTTGGCCTCCTGAGCACACCAAAACCCTTGAAACAAAAAATTTCGTCCTCACTATTAGCACTCAGATCAGACGAGTGCTAACATCGCCGCCTGAAGTTTGAATGGGTGCCGGCACGTTGCGTTCGGCACCTTGTTTTTTTTATCTGTTTCGAAATCAAGGAGATTCCTCATGAAACTGCGTCCTCTGGCCGACCGCGTGATCGTTAAACGCGTTGAAAGTGAAACCAAGACAGCCTCCGGCATCGTCATCCCTGACAACGCTGCTGAAAAGCCTGATCAAGGCGAAGTGCTGGCCGTTGGCCCTGGCAAGCGCAATGACAAGGGTGAAATCGCCGCTTTGACCGTCAAGATTGGCGATCGCGTGCTGTTCGGCAAGTACAGCGGCCAGACCGTCAAGGTCGATGGCGACGAATTGCTCGTCATGAAAGAAGACGATTTGTTCGCAGTGGTCGAGAAGTAATTTCTCCCCTCGCACCAAGTCACTTTTTAATTTTTAAATTTCTGGAGTCATAAACATGGCAGCAAAAGACGTAAT
>CAIQEX010000710.1 GCA_903870955.1 uncultured beta proteobacterium | reverse complement strand
GCAAAGCGGTCTTGCAACACGGTGGCTGTGCGGGTTTTGATATCGGCGGCGCTGAGGGTTGCTCCGTCTGGTTGGGTCATGTCAAAAGTCAGGGTGGCGTCCAGCACGTAGTCGATGTTCCAGCCCAGGTCCGAGGCGTGGCGTGCGGTGGTTTCACAGCACTGCTCGGTGCGGATGCCGCTGATGATGAGCTTTTGGATGTGGTTTTCAGTCAGCCAGACCTGCAAGCCTGTGCCAACCAGGGCGCTATGGCGGTTCTTGGTGAAGGTTGCGGCGGCAGCAAAGTCGCTCAAGCCCGTAAGCGGCCGAACATAACCGGAGGTTTGCGAAAACGGATTGCCCGCCTGCTCAGGTCCCTGGCTATGGAAGATGCGAACGATAGGCAAACCCTTCGCCACGGCACCGGCGATCAGGGCGTTTTGTTGGACCAGATACGGTGTGGCCAGGGCTTCATTCCAACTCGGGCGCTGGCGAAACGATTCCTGAACATCGATCACTACGAGACATGTGTGCATGGCGAATTCCTGTTTGAAATATCAAGTGAATAAGCCATGATTGTGTAGCCACCAGCAGACCAGCGCCACCCATGAACCGACATGTGTCGATCATTTTCAGACAAACCTGCAGGCAGCAGGTTTGTGCCTCTTCGGGACTTTAGGCGACGACGACGGACGCGGTGTCGCCCTTGGCGGCAATCTTGCCAATGGTGTAAACCGTCTCACCGGCAGCGCGCAGCGTGGCCGCACAGGCGTCCGCTTCTGCCGCCGCAATCACCACCACCATGCCGATGCCGTTGTTAAAGGTGCGGTTCATTTCGATGTCGTCAATGCCGGCGGTCTTTTGCAGCCAGGCAAATAGCTCGGTTTGCGGCCAGCTGCCCTTGGTCAGGTGCGCGGCCGTCCCTTCAGGCAGCACGCGGGGAATGTTTTCCAGCAAACCGCCGCCGGTGATGTGGGCCAGGGCTTTGATGGGGTGTGCGGCCAATGCGGCCAGCACATTCTTCACGTACAGGCGCGTGGGCTCCATCAGGGCTTGCTTGAAGGGTTTGCCGTCCAGCGTGGCAGGCGCATCGCTGCCGGCGCGCTCGATGCATTTGCGCACCAGGCTGAAGCCGTTGGAGTGCACGCCGCTGCTGGCCAGACCCAGCACCACGTCGCCGGGTTTGACGTCCGCGCCAGTCAGAATCTTGGACTTTTCGACCGCGCCGACCGCGAAACCGGCCAGGTCATATTCACCGGACGGGTACATGCCGGGCATTTCAGCGGTTTCGCCGCCGATCAGGGCGCAGCCGGACAACTCGCAACCTTTGGCAATACCACCCACCACGGCCGCTGCGGTGTCCACGTCCAGCTTGCCGCAGGCAAAGTAGTCCAGGAAGAACAGCGGCTCGGCACCTTGCACCAGCACGTCGTTCACGCTCATGGCCACCAGATCGATGCCCACGGTGTCGTGCATATTCCATTCAAACGCCAGCTTGAGCTTGGTGCCCACGCCATCGGTGCCACTCACCAGCACCGGTTCCTTGTAACGCTTGGGCACTTCAAACAGGGCACCGAAACCACCAATGCCTGCCAGCACGCCCTCGCGCATGGTTTTCTTGGCAAGCGGCTTGATGCGCTCCACCAGTGCGTCACCCGCGTCAATGTCAACGCCGGCGTCTTTGTAGGAGAGAGGGGTAGGGGAAGTGGATTGGGTCATGTAATGTGGCTTGAAGCGGACGGGAGACTTGGCTTTAATCAAGCCCGATAGAATTTGACCTTGATTTTAAGGGTTCCCACCTCCCCATCCCGTATGCAACTCACCCCCAACCAAAAAACTATCGCCGCATGGGGTGCCATTGCCGCAGTGTTCGCACTGGCTTTATGGCGGTTGGGCCCGGTGCTGGCGCCGTTTGTTGTGGCGGCCGTTTTGGCCTACGCACTCACGCCTTTTGTGGACTGGCTGGACCAGTTCGGGCGTGGCCGCCTGCCACGCGTTGTGGCCGTGATCCTGGTGGAACTGCTGTTTGTGGTGGCCTTGCTGGCCATCGTGTTGCTGATCGTGCCGATTTTGGGTAAAGAGTTGCCGCTGATGCGTGACCAGTTGCCGCCCTTGCTGGAACGGGCCAGTGCCGTGGTTCAGCCGCTCTTGAACCAGTGGGGTTTTCAGGTGGCGCTGGATCTGGACAGCATCAAGGGCTGGGTCAAAACCTATCTGGACACCAACTTTCAGGATGCGGTCGGCTCGGTGCTGTCCTCGCTGAAGATTGGCGGTAGTGTGGCTTTCTCGCTGATCGGCAATCTGGTGCTGATTCCGGTGGCCCTGTTTTATTTGCTGATGGAGTGGGACGGTCTGGTGACCCAGGTACGCGACTTGATTCCCCCTGCAATGCGCCCGGCCACCGACGGCTTTGTTCGCGACGCGGATGCTGTGTTGGGCCAATACTTGCGCGGACAGTTGCTGGTGATGCTGCTGCTGGCCGTTTATTACAGCGTGGCGCTCAAACTGTTTGGCTTGGACCTGGCCTTGCCGATTGGCGTGTTCACCGGTTTGGCGGTTTTTGTGCCGTATCTGGGCTTTGGATTGGGCCTGCTGCTGGCCACCGTCGCCGGGCTTTTGCAGTTCTCTGCCGTGGGCGGCTTTTCCCATACGCTGTTGATGCTGGTGGTGGTCTTCGGGGCCGGGCAAATGCTGGAAAGTTTTGTCCTGACACCCAAACTGGTGGGTGAGCGCATTGGCCTGCATCCGCTGGCGGTCATCTTTGCGCTGTTGGCTTTTGGCCAGCTGTTTGGCTTTTTGGGCGTGCTGGTCGCCTTGCCGGTGAGTGCCGTGCTGCTGGTTGCGATGCGGCGCTTGCAAAAGGGCTACCTCGCCAGCCACCTCTACAAGGGAAGCGCGGGATGAGCCACCCTTGTCTCCATTCGGGCGGTCTGGTGTGAAGCAGATTGCCCTCGACATCGGCCTCTCTGCGGGACCTTCCGTGGCCAATTTTTGCGCCGGTCCGAATCTGGCGGCACTGCAGCATCTGGAACTCTGGCTCGGCGACAAAACCACGCAGTTGCATCGATCGCCAGTGCCGACCTATTTTTGGGGCCCCAGCGGCAGTGGCAAGACGCATTTGCTCAAGGCCGCGCGCGAAGGTTTGCGCGAACAGGGTGCGCGCGTGGGCTGGCTGGATGCATCGGTGCACAACGCGCCCGAGTATTCCGAAAATTGGGCCGCCGTATTGATGGACGATGTGCATGCCTACACCTCCGCGCAACAGCAGGTGGCCTTCAACTGGTTTGTCCATGCCCAGACGCTGCAGCGCCCGGTCATGGCCAGCGGCGAATTCGCCCCGCTGGAACTTAAGCTGCGTGACGATTTGCGCACCCGGCTGGGCTGGGGCCATATCTTCGGCCTGCAGTTGCTGAGTGAGGCCGAGCGCCGCGCCGTGTTGCGCCAGGCCGCGGATGACCGTGGCGTGTTTCTGAGTGACGAGGTGATGGACTTCATGCTGACCCGTTTCTCGCGCGACCTCGGCAGCCTGATGGAACTGCTGGAGTTGCTGGACGGCTACAGCCTGCAAAGCAAGCGCGCCATCACCATACCCATGATCAAATCCATGATGGAAAACCAATAAATGACCAAGACCCGACTCGCCTTATTCGACCTGGACCACACCCTGATTCCGTTTGATTCGGACTACACCTGGGGCGAGTTCACGCTTGGCTTGGGCTGGAATGACGCCGGGGATTTCAAGCGCCGCAACGACGCGTTTTATGCCCAGTACAAGGCCGGTACCCTGGACATCCACGAATACTGCCGCTTTGCCACCTCGGCCGTGTGCCGCGAGGGGCAGGCCAAGTCGGATGCGGCCCATGCGCAATACATGCAGCAGGTTGTGTTGCCTGGAATCCAGCCGCAAGCCTTGGACTTGGTGCGAAAGCACCAGAATGCCGGTGACACGGTGGTGATCATCACCGCCACCAATGAGTTTGTAACCCGCCCGATTGCCGAGGCCTTTGGTGTACACGAACTGCTGGCGATTGAACTGGAGCGCGACGATGGGCCCGGTGGCACAGGCTGGTATACCGGTGAAATCCGGGGCGTGCCCTCCTTCCGCGAAGGCAAGGTGACGCGCATGGAGCAGTGGCTTACGGATCGGGGGCTGGCTTGGGATCAGGTGCACACGACCTTTTATTCCGACTCCATCAACGATGTACCCCTGCTGGAAAAAGCCGATGTGGCGGTCGCCACCAACCCGGACGAGCGCCTGCGGGTGCTGGCAGAAGAGCGCCAATGGCGCATACTCGACCTGTTTGCCTGAAATGGGCAGACTCTGTGGCGCTTCGGCCCACAACGACCTCTTAGGAATACTGACTTGATCAAGAAATTTATCGACAAACTGCTGGGCAAGGCTGGCGTGATTTCACGACAGCCTGCACCCAAGTTTGGCAAGCGGGTGGATGTGCCCGCCTCGACCCACGGCATCGATCCCACGCTGGTCGACGAACGCGCCGCCAATGTCGTCCGGACCCTGAAGGCTGCTGGCTTTGAGGCCTACATCGTGGGCGGTGCGGTGCGCGACCTGCTGCTGGGCCTGCGCCCCAAAGACTTCGATGTGGCCACCAACGCCACGCCCGAGCAGGTCAAGGGTCTGTTCCGTCGCGCCTTCATCATCGGGCGGCGTTTTCGCATCGTCCATGTGGTGTATGGCCGGGGCCGCGAGAACGAGGTCATCGAGGTCTCCACTTTCCGCGCCTATCTGGACAACGCGGCTGCCGAGCAGGTGGCTGGCAACGAGAAGACCAGCAAGAGCGAACTGGCCAACCTCAAGCATGCGGTGGATTCGACCGGGCGCGTGCTGCGTGACAACGTCTGGGGCCCGATGGAAGAAGACGCGGTGCGCCGCGACTTCACCATCAACGCCATGTACTACGACCCCGAAAGCCAAATCGTGGTGGATTACCACCATGGCCTGAAGGACGCCAAGAACCACACCTTGCGCATGATTGGCGACGCCACGGCGCGTTACCGGGAAGACCCGGTACGCATCATCCGTGCTGTGCGCTTTGCCGCCAAGCTGAACGGTTTGGGTTTCAAACTGGAAGCCAAGACGGCCGCCCCGTTGATCAAGTCGCAAGCGCTGCTCAACGACGTGCCACAAAGCCGTTTGTTCGATGAAATGCTGAAGCTTTTGCAGACCGGTCATGCATTGGCCTCCATCGCGCAACTCAAAACCCTGGGCATGAGCACCGGCATTTATCCGTTGTTGGATGTGGTCGTGGAGCGCGCCGAGCAGCCTTTTGTCAACGCGGCCTTGAAGGACACGGACCGCCGCGTGGGCGAGGGCAAACCCGTTGCGCCGAGCTTCTTGCTGGCCTGCGTGCTGTGGGCCGATGTGCGTGATGGCTGGGCCCGCCGTATCGCTGAGCGCCAACACAGCCACCCGGCACTGCAGGACGCGATTGAAGATGTGTTTAACGCCCGCATTGGCGATGTCTCGGGCCGTGGTCGCCTGGCCGGTGATATGCGGGAAATCTGGCTCATGCAGCCACGCTTTGACAAGCGTGTCGGCAGCACGCCTTTTGGCATGGTGGACCAGCCGCGCTTCCGCGCCGCGTTTGACTTCATGCGCCTGCGTGCCGATGCCGGCGAAATTGAAGAAGTGCTGGCCGATTGGTGGCAAGAGTTCAGCCTGGCCGACGACAACCTGCGCCAGGACATGATCGACCAGGTGCGTGCCGAACAACAGGCGCGTCCCAAGGCGCCGCGCGTGCACCGCGCTCCGGCACCGGTGCGGGATAAACCCGCTACCGCGCCAGATGCGGGCGCGCCAAGCGGAGGCCCTGCGCCCGTGCCCGCCGATGCCCGCGAAGAGGCGCCACGCAAGCGCCGTCGCCGTCGCCGTCCTGGCGGAGGTGGTGGTGAAGGTTCGCAGGCAGGCGGTTCCGAGGGCTGATAGGGCCATGCGCGAGCCGGTGATCGCCTACATCGGCCTGGGTGCCAACCTGGGAGATTCGCGCGCCACGGTCTTGCAGGCGCTGAATGCGATTGCCGATCTGGATGGCTTAGCGCTCACGCGCCAGTCCTCGCTGTACGGCAGTGCCCCGGTGGATTCCAGTGGCGACGATTACGTGAATGCCGTCGCCGAAGTGCAGACCCGGCTCAAGCCGCATGCCCTGCTGGCACATCTCCACACGATCGAGGACGCGGCCGGCCGACGCCGTCCGTTCCGCAATGCGCCGCGCACGCTGGACCTGGACATCCTGCTGTATGACCAGTTGGAGCTCAACGAAAGTGATCTGGTGATCCCACACCCACGCATGTGGTTGCGGGCATTTGTGCTGCGGCCTTTGGCCGAGATCGCCCCGGCGCGGGTCAGCAAGCTGCAATTGCAGGCGGTGGCCGACCAGTCGGTCTGGATTTTGTGAGCCATTCGCTGTGAAACGCCTGCCGCCGCTCAACGCACTGAAGGCCTTTGCCGTCGCCGCGCGCCAAGGCAGTTTTACCTTGGCGGGGGAAGAACTGCACGTCACGCAGGGCGCCATTAGCCGGCAGATCAAACAACTCGAAACCGCCTTGGGTGTGCCTTTGTTTTTGCGTGTGCACCAGGCGGTCGAATTGACGGATGCGGGGCGTGAACTGGCCGAGAGCCTGCAGCGGCTGTTTGCCGAGATGGAGGTTGCCGTCAGCAAGGCGGCGGGTACCCACCGGCGTCAAATGCTCGCGGTCAATGTGCCGCCAACCTTTGCCACCCGCTGGCTGGCGCCACGCCTGTCCGACTTTCGGAGCCGCTATCCGCATATCGATTTGTCTGTAACCACGGACCGTATTGGCTCAGTGCGCGAAACCCGCGCGCTGGACTGTCTGATTGTTTTTGACCGCCAACCCTGGCCCCAGGTGGACTGCGAGCCCGTGTTAACGGAGCACCACATCATGGTCAGCAGTCCGGCGCTCTGGAAGAAGGGCAAGCCGCCGGCGTTACCCGGCGCCACCTTGCTGCACGTGCTGGACGGCGGTCAACGCCTGCCGGTCTGGGAACAGTGGATTGCCCAGTACGGGCCCCGGTCACTGGATGCCAGACCCGGCTTGAACTTCAGCACGCTGGACCAGGCCATCAGCGCGGCCATCGCCGGAGCCGGCGTGGTGGTGGTTGATGAGGCCATGGTGGTGCGCGAATTGCAGTCGGGTGAGTTGCTGCGACACAACCCGCTGCAGGTGGAAGGGCCGTTTGGCTACTGGTTTTTGGTGCCCGCGCGGCAGTCACCGGTGCCCGAGCGCGTGACCGATTTCAAGCAATGGTTGCTGGCGCAGGCGGGCATGACGCCTACTTTTGCCTAGCACCCCAAAGGGCGACAAAAAGAGTGTCGCGCGTCAGTACACCAGAGGTGCCCAATGGTTCATGCACAGTGCCATCAAATTGCGGTCAATGGGCTTGGTGAGCACGTCATTCATACCGGCTGCGCGACAGGCATCCAGGTCAGCCTGCATGGCGTTGGCGGTCAGCCCGATGATCGGGCTGTTCTGGTTGGTGCCGGTTGAAGCGCGGATGGCCCGCGTCGCCTCCAGGCCATCCATCTCGGGCATCTGCATATCCATGAGGATCACGGCGTAGGTTTTTTCAGCTGCGGCCTTCACGGCTTCGAGGCCGTTCACCGCCAGTTCCACCTCATAACCCAATCGGTTCAGCAGAACCGTTGCCAGTTTCTGATTGACCGGATGGTCTTCCACCAGCAATATCTGCTTTGACAGGCTCGCTTTGCCCGCCTCCTGCCCAGCCGCCACGCGCTGAGGCTGGGCTGGTGAATCGTGCGCCGCTTGATGTCCGGGAGGTGTGCCTGGGGCCGCGGCGTCAACCATGTCATCCGGGTCGAGTTCCTGGTCGTAGGGTTCGAGCGGCAACTCGAACCAGAAGGTGCTGCCTTGGCCCTCGGCACTTTCCAGACCAATCCGGCCACCCATGCCCTCCGCCAATAGCTTGCTGATTGCCAGACCCAGACCGGTGCCGCCGTATTTGCGGGAGGTGGAGGAATCGGCCTGGCTGAAATTGGTGAATAGTCGCGCCGCGGCTTCTGGCGAAATGCCAATGCCGGTGTCTGTGACTGCAAAGCGAACCCGTGTATCGGCAGCGCTGACGCGTATACAAACTTCACCCGCTGCGGTGAACTTGACGGCGTTACCCGCCAGGTTAATCAGGATCTGGCGGATGCGCAGCGCGTCGCCCACAAAGTTTCTGTCCACCTCGGGCGTCACCGCGACACGCAGACCTATGGATTTTGCGTTGGCGCGTACGCTGAGCATGGAAGAAACCGCGTCGACCAAGGCCGACAGGGAGAAGGGCAGGGCGGAAAACTCCATATAACCCGCCTCGATTTTTGACAGGTCGAGAATGTCATTGATGATGGCCAGCAGCGACTCGCCCGACTTGCTGATGTTGCGCACATATTCAAGCTGGGTATCGGTCAATCGGGTGTCCAGAAGCAGTTGGGACATGCCAATGACGCCATTCATGGGGGTACGAATTTCGTGCGACATGTTGGCCAAAAATTCACTTTTGGCCTTGTTTGCCGCGTCGGCCTCTTCCTTGGCTTTGGCGAGGCGCTGCTCCTGGGCAAGCCGTTCGGTTTCATCAGTGAACACCACCACCGCACCCTTCAAAACCCCTTTGGCATACAAAGGGGCGGTTGAATATTGGACGGCAAAGGAGGTTCCATTCTTGCGCCACAGCACTTCGTGGTTATTCGGGCGAACATGACCATCAATACCTGTGGCATACATCGGGCAGTCTTCACGGGGGTAATGCCTGCCATCGGCGTGCGTATGGTGCACCAGGTTGTGCAAGGGCTGGCCCAGCAATTCATGTGGCGCGTAGCCCAGCAGACGCGTCGCCTCGTTGTTGATAAAGGTGCACTCCCCACTGGATGTTTGCCCCCAGATGCCGCAGTTGGCGGACTCGAGAATCAACCGCGTTCGCTGCTCGCTCTCTTGCGCCAGTGCTCTGGATCGTCTCAGGGATCGATAGGCTGCCAGCAGCAACATGGCGGTTAAGCCACCCATCCAGAATAGCGCCAGATCGCTCCAGCGCTCCGTCGTGATCAACTCGAATCCAGGCAAATTGTTGACAGCGGTCACGGTCAGACCAAGCTCAGCCAACTCGTTGCTGGCGAACAGATGGGGCGTGGTTTGTTCTTGAAAATTGCGCAAACGATCATCCCCTTTCCAAGGGGATACCTTCAACTTGGGAAAGGTTTCCCGCCGGTAGGTCGCGATTCGTTCGCGGCGTGTCAGTTGTTCCACGCTGCTGCCAGGTAGCGTAGACATTTCCAGTGATTTGTCGTGCGCCAGGATGATCACGCCGTTGCTGTCGGACACAAAAATTTCGGATTGACGGGCCAGAAAAGACAAACTCTTGAGATCCACCCGGGCCACGACTGCGCCCAGCACCACGCCATCACGAAACACCGGCGATGCAAAAAACAAGCCCGCGGCACCACTGACTTTGCCGATGGCATATTGCATGCCGGCTTGGCCCTGACTGGTTTGTGAATACCACTTTCGATCCGAAAAATTGAGCCCGATTGGGCTGAATTTGATGTCCTCGCTGCTGGCCGCAATCGCGTCCCCTGCCGCATTGGTCACATAGAGTAGATCGACCCCTAGCGATGTTTGAATCAGGGCCAGGTACTCATTCAGGTCATGCAGTATGGGGTCGGAAGTCCACCGTTTCAGGGCCTCCTCGCGCGATATGGCGTCTGGTTTGGGTTGTGCGCCAAAGCGCTCTATGGCTTTCCACACCCTCAGGGCATGTTCAAAGGTTTTTGGGATGCCAGCGACATAGTGCAAATTGCGGCGGATGCTGTCGGCGACGTCGTCCGCCGTAACTTCCGCCTGCAATTGTTGGGACTGCACCAGCTTTTCAAGCTTGCGTTCATATTGCCAGCCCGTGCCCCACCAGGTTAGGCCAAGCCAAAGCGCTGCGACGACCGCGATGGTGACATTTGAGCGGGATCGCAAACCCATGGACACCCTTTTCGAATAGACCGATTTTCTGGTTTCAGCTATTTTAGTGGCGGTGCAGCGCCACATTGACCAATACGGCCGATACGATAACCCCGCCACCCAACAGACTCTGTTGGGAGACCTGTTCCCCAAACAAGGCGTAAACCCACAAGGGCGCCAGCGGGATTTCAATCATGCAAACGAGTGAGGCCAACACGGCCTTGATGCGGCGCACGCCCAGCAAATACAAGCCAAAGCCGACCGCCACATTCAGAAATCCATACAGCCAAAGCCAAAGCAGGTCATGGGTGCTGGTGGTGCCAAAGTTGGAAAACGGCGCCATCGCCAACGCCGCGATAAATGCACCGACGTAGGTTACCTTCACCATTTCAGCTTGCGGGTAGCGCTTGATGCCAATGGTGATCAGGGCAAAGAGCAGGGTTGCAGTCAAGCTCAAACCCGCACCCAGCAAGCTGTGCAGCGAGGTTTGACCCCAGACGATCACGCCCATGCCAATAATCACCGTCAGCGTGCACAACACATCCATGCGGCCAACGGCCGTGCGTAGCAGCAGCGCCGAGAGCAGCAGCGTCAGGATGGGAAAGGCGCTGTAGATAAACACCACATCGGCCACGGAGGTGAAAAAGAAGGCGGCAATAAAGCACACCATGGCGCCCGAACTGGCGATGGACATCAGCCATTCCGCCCGGGTCAGGCGCCACAGGCTGGACCATTCACCGCGCTTGTTGAATACGGCTTGCGCCAGCAGCACCGAAGCCCCGCCCAGTGTTGAGCGCCAGAACAGGGTGGTGAACACATCGGTACTGACGATGCGCGGAAACAGCCCGGCCGTGCTCCACGACAAAGCGGCCAAAGCAATCAGCAGAATGCCCAACCAAAGGTTGGCGCGGGCGCCCTGGTCAGGCGGCTTTGGCGCGGTGAGCAAGCACTTCGTCCAGCCAGTCCACACGCATCTCGGGCACGGCCGTAATCAGCTTCTGTGTATAGGGGTGCTCGGGGTTGTCAAAAATCTTGTCGGTGGCATCAAAGGCCACAAACTTGCCTTGCAGCATCACGGCGGTGCGGTGGGCGATGCGGTGCACCACATCCAGATCGTGGGTGATCAGGATGTAGGACAGGCCGAGGTCCTTTTGCAGTTTGCGCAGCAGGGTCAGAATTTCTTCCGCTACCAGTGGATCCAGCGCCGAAGTGGGCTCGTCCAGAATGATCATGTCGGGCCTGGCAGCCAAGGCGCGGGCGATGCAGACGCGCTGCTTTTGCCCGCCCGAGAGTTGACCGGGACGGCGCGTCAGAAACTCCTGTGGCAATTCCACCAGGTTCATCAGTTCGCGCGCACGCTCTTCCACCTCTTTGCGACCGGAGTTGAAATAGAACTGCACCGGGCGACCAATGATTTCCATCAGGCTCTGGCGCGGGTTGATGGCCACATCCGGAATTTGATAAACCAGCTGGATGCGCTGCTTGAGTTCCTTGCTGCGCTCCTTGAGGCTGCGCGGCAGGGCCTTGCCCTGAAAGATGATCTCGCCGCTCTTGGGCGGTAACAGGCCGGTGACAATGCGGGCCAAGGTCGATTTCCCTGAGCCGGACTCACCCACGACGGCCACGGTTTCCCCGCGCTTCACATCCAGCGAAACGCCTTTGACGACGTGGAAGGTGCCGTAGTAGGCATGGCAATCGTTAATCGAGAGTACGGTTTCTTCGTGTTTGACGGTGCCCTGTGCGGCGCGCTCGCTCGCCGCAGCACCACGCACGGCCACCAGACGGGCGGTGTAATCCTGCTTGGCGTTGTGCAGGATTTGCGAGGTCAGGCCTTCTTCCACTTCCTTGCCGTGGCGCAGCACCTTGATGCGGTCGGCCACCTGTGCCACCACGGCCAGATCGTGGGTGATGTAGATGGCGGCGGTATGGTACTGGTGAATCAGCGATTTGAGCAGAATCAGCACTTCAATCTGTGTAGTGACGTCCAGCGCAGTGGTGGGTTCGTCAAGCACCAGAACGTCAGGGCGGCAGGACATGGCCATGGCCGCCATCGCGCGCTGCAACTGGCCACCCGAGGCCTGGTGCGGATAGCGTGCACCAAAGTTCTCCGGGTCAGGCAAATCAAGCGCGGTGAAGAGCTGGCGGGCCCAGGCTTCGGCCTCCGGGCGGCTCATCAGTTTGTGGATCAGCGGCGCTTCGCAGACCTGGTCCATCAGGGTGTGGGCCGGGTTGAAGGCGGCGGTGGCGCTTTGGGCAATGTAGGCAATGCGCTTGCCGCGCATGTCGCGTCGGCCATCGGCATTGAGTGCGCGGATATTCACACCGCCAATCAGAATTTCGCCTCCGGCAATGTGCACACCGGCGCGGGCATAGCACATGCTGGACAGGCCAATGGTGGACTTACCGGCGCCGCTTTCGCCAATCAGGCCCAGCACCTCGCCCTTGTTCACTTTGACATCCACGTTGTCGACGATGACGTTACCGGCGATGCTCTCCAGACGCAGGCCCTTGATTTCCAGAATCAGTTGATCGCTCATGGTGTGCCCTTCTTCTAGGAGTTCTTTAGAGTTCTGCTTGCGCGCCGGAGGGGCGGGCATCGATGGACAGCATCCAGTCCACCACCAGGTTCACCGATACGGTGAGCAGGGCAATGGCCGTGGCCGGGTAGATCGGGGCCATCATGCCGAAATTAATGGCTGCGGCGTTTTCGCGCACCATGCCACCCAGGTCGGCGTAGGGTGGTTGAATGCCCAGACCGAGGAATGAAAGGCCAGCGATAAACAGGAAGTTGAAGCAGAAGCGCAGGCCAAATTCGGAAATCAGCGGAGCCCAGGCATTGGGCAGAATCTCGCGGCGGATCACCCACCACAAGCCCTCACCGCGCAGGCGGGCCGCTTCAACATATTCCATCACCGTCAGGTTCATGCCCAGAGCGCGCGCCAGACGAAACACCCGGGTTGAATCGAGTACGGCAATGGTCAGGATCAGCACCGGAATGCTCGAGCCAAAGACGCCCAGAATGATCAGCGCAAAGATCAGGCCGGGGATCGACAGCATCACATCCACCAGACGCGAGAAGAACACGTCAACCCAACCTCCCATCACGGCACTGATGAAGCCCAGCACGATGCCAATTAAAAAAGACAGCAAGGTAATGGCCAGGGCCACGCCAATCGTCATGCG
>CAIQEX010000709.1 GCA_903870955.1 uncultured beta proteobacterium | reverse complement strand
TTCCAGGGCACCACCTGCCCCACGACACCCACCGGTTCACGCAGGGTGTAATTCAGAAAACCCGCTTCCACGGGGATCGTTTCGCCTTGAAATTTGTCGGCCATGCCACCGAAGTACCGGTAGCAACCGGCCGTGCGCGGCACATCAAGAAAGCGGGAATCCTTGAGCGGATGGCCCGTGTCCAAAGATTCCAGACGCGCCAATTCTTCGGCGTTGGCCTCGATCAGATCGGCCAGTCGCAGCAGGATTCGACCCCGGTCCGCAGCAGCAATTCGGCTCCAGACCGGAAAGGCCCTTTGCGCCGCAGCCACGGCCAGATCCACATCGGCACGACCGGCCATCGCCACATGGGTAATGACCGTGTTGTCGTGCGGATTGAGCGTGGGCAAGGTCTCGCCAGACAATGCGTCGACAAACTTTCCATCAATGAAAAGTTGGTTCCGAATAGGGGACTTGAGTCCGGCAGCCTTTTGAATTTCCGAGAGGTCCATGGCGTCTCCAGCGAATGATCGCGGGCTTGTTTTGGCAATGCTCTGGACTGTAGAAGCGGCGCTGGCTTCGGGGTAGTCAGCAAAGAAGAACGGTATTGTTCGGACTTACAGAACAATCGTACGGGTTAACCCGCAAGGTGTTGGCAGCTCAGGCTTCAATCAGTTGGGTGGACAGCAGACCTTGCTGAATGAGCGCCTGATCCCAGGGTGGTTCGCCCCCGGCAAAACTAGCGCTCAAGGCTTCAATAAATAGCCTCAGCTTGTAGGCGCCGCGCAGGGTGCTGGGGTATACCGCACTCAACCAGAAGGTAGACAACTGGTAGTCGCCCAAAACCAGTTTGAGCCGACCACTCAGCACACCACTGGAGGCCACGAGCGTCGGAACACACACGATGCCGGCATGCTCCAGCGCGTATTCATTGAGCAGGTGCACGCTGTTGGTCAGCATGGCGGCCTTCAATTCCAGGGTGGTCTTGGCTTCGTCGCGATAGAACGTCCACTTGTCGCGTGAAGGGTATTTGGAATACAGACCCAGGCGGTGCCCGAACAGGTCATTGGGATGGCGCGGTGTGCCATATTTTTTTAAATAGTCGGGTGTCGCGCAGAAGACCCGACGCACCGGAAACAGACGCCGCGACACCAACTCTTCCGAGACCGATGGAAATATCTGCAGTGCGCAATCCATGCCCTCTTTCACCGGGTCGATCATGGCGTCACTCACGGACAGGTCCAGATTGATTTCGGGATATTTTTCCTGAAAGTCCCGCAGGATCTGCGCCAGATGCCCCAGCACAAAGCCGGGCAATACATGCAGCCGGAGCGTACCCGCCGGGGCACTGCGGACATCGCGCATCTGGTCGACGATATCGTTGGCACGCCCCACCAGATCCACACAGTCACGCAGAAAAGCCTGCCCGGTCTCGCTCAAGCGCACCACCCGCGTGCTGCGGTGAAATAGAGGTGCCCCCAGGTAGTCCTCAAGCTGCTTGATGCGCGTCGTGACCACCGAGCGCGCAACCCGCAACTGCCGTGCGGCTTCGGCAAAGCTCTGGGTTTGCGCGACGCGAACAAAGGTCTCAATATTTTGGAGGCGATCCATGCGGCGAATATACGTGAAGCCCGGCGGCGTAAGCGTCCATCGCCTTTTTGTCGACGCGCAAAATAACTAAGCCTTTTGCGCGCAGACCTCAAACAGGCTGCAGGGGTGCGTATCTTCGCGGCGCTGTTTTCAAAGCGGAATGACCGGGATGCATAGCTCGCATTCGAATGCCCCGGTCTTGGCATCAAACCAACTCCCCTTGGGGTAATACTCAAAACAGGGGCGACCATCCAACTGCATTCCGCTCGATGGCAACCAGTCGCGCAACAGCGCTGCCCAGGCCTCACCAACTTCCGCCGCGCTTCCCTTGAAGCGCAGTACGGCATATTTCCCGCCAGGAATAGTTGTCTTGATCGCACCGCCATTGGCCACGAAGTCGGGCGCCACTTCGGCGCAGGCATCGTAGCGGCACTGCTCGGGCGCGGTGATGCTCGGGTCATCGTGGCTGATGCCGTAGCGTGCATGATCCGGGCCCAGTCTGTTCATCACCGCCCACGGCACGTAGGTCTCTTGCCAGAAGCGTGAAATGGTGTCGCCATACGGGCCCAGGTGGCGAAAATAGGCGACGCTTGCGGGCTGGCGGTCGGTGAGGGTTACGTGCATGGAATTCTCCTGGCTGGGTTTTCGGAAGCCCCGATGTTCCCTGAGTGTTGCGCGCAGTACCTGACTTTGCTTGCTCTGTATCTGACCAGAATTGCTATTCGCTCGGCGCTGTGCGATCTGCTGTGCACACCACACCGTCGGTGAACAGCCGAAGCGACTTTTGAAGGCGCGGGTGAAGGCTTCCGGTGAGCCAAAGCCGACCGCCAAGGCCACGTTCAAAATTCTCGTGCGGGGCTGTGCGGCCAGCCGCATGGCGGCTATTTCGACGCGTCGCCGGCGCAGATAGTCACCCAGCGTTTCGCCCATCCAGGCGGAAAAGAGCCGGTGAAAGTGATAGGGAGAAAAATGTGCCACATCAGCCAGAGTCGGCAGATTCAGCGGCTCGTCCAGATGCGCATCAATGTGGGCGATGACCCGATGCATTCGACTTTCGTATTCGGAGCGGCTGTCTTGCGTCGCCACAGCGCACCTAGGCTGGTCTGCCAAATCGGGCCGCTGATGCGGCACGGGCTTTGGCCGCCTCGACCTCCCGATTGCGCGGGGCCGCGTTGGTGACGAGTTCCCGCATCAAGGCGCGGGCACTTGC
>CAIQEX010000708.1 GCA_903870955.1 uncultured beta proteobacterium | reverse complement strand
CAGCACATAGGGCTTGTTCAACGCCTGCAAAATCTTCTTTCCGACCGCCTTGGCTTGCGTGGCGGCTTCAACCGGGTCTTCGTCCAGGTCCTCGAGAACGACCACGTACTCGTCCCCACCCAGCCGCGCAACGGTATCGCCTTCCCGAACACAGGCTTTGAGACGTTTGGCCACTTGTACCAACAGCAGGTCGCCCACGTCGTGGCCTTGCGTATCGTTGAGCGCCTTGAAGTTGTCCAGGTCAATGAAGAGAATCGCCCCCTCCTTACCTGTGCGCGCAAATGAGGCCTGCGCCTGTTGCAAGCGATCACTCAAAAGTCGCCGATTGGGCAGATCGGTGAGTGGATCGTAGAAGGCCAAATGCTCCACCGCCTCCTCGGCGATCTTGCGCGCCGTGATATCGGTTTGGGTTGACACGTAGTGGGTTACGACACCGTCCTCATTGGCAATGGCCGTGATATTGAGCCAGCGGAAAATGAGCCGCCCATCCTTGCATCGATCCCAGATTTCACCCTCCCAACTGCCTGTTTCGTTGATGCTTCTCCACATCCCGGCATAAAAGTCGGGCGTGTGTTTGTCTGACTTGAAGACACGCGGGTCTTTGCCAATGATTTCTTCGTGCGTGTAGCCCATGGCGTCCAGAAACGCACGGTTGGCCCGCAAAATCTTTCGGTCTGCGTTTGTGACGAGGATGCCCGCCTTGGAATCAAAGGCGGTTGCAGCAATGCGCAGGTCGGCCTCGACCTGCTTGCGATAGCTGACGTCGACCGCCGTGGGGATCAGCGCAATCACGTTTCCCTGATCGTCCAGCACCGGCGAAATCATGAAATCAAGGGACTGAAATTCGTCACCCATCTTGGCTACGATATCGAAGCGGTCGCTATAGCCCTGCCTGGCGCGCTCAATCGACTGCATGATCCGGGTACGCACGTCACTCTGGTAGGTCCACCAGGGCGCGTCATAAAAATATTGGCCGATCACATCCTCGCGCCGAAAGCCAGCCCGGTCGAGCGGCGCCTTGTTGACCTCCAACACGGCCCCATTGACATCCAGCAAGGCCACGTAGGCAAACAGGTTGTCCAAAATGGCTTTGAGATACCGGGTATTGCCTTCGAGTTCTTCGTAGGTACCCTTTAGCAGGGTAATGTCGGAAACATGAACCGTGAATCCACACACTTCATCGTTCACGATATCCGGCGTCAACTCGGTCAGCGAGTGGCGCATCGCATCCCCTTTTGAGGCCGGGAGGGTTCTCTCAAATTTTTGGCTCTCGCCACGCAACACCGCTTCGATAGTGGGCAACTCGCGTTGGTACCACTCTTCTCCGATCAGTTCCCGGACATGCATTCCCAGCAATTGGTCCGGGCTCAGGCCAAACCGCCGGGCATAGGCATCATTGGCGTAACGGTTGATCAGGTCATGGTCCCAGTACGCCACCATCGCGGGTACTTTGTTGAGCAGGACCAATGGATCGAAGCGCATACGGTAGATTTGATTTTTAAGTGCTTTAGCGGGCGCGGTACCCCACCTGAGCAAATTTTTACCGTTCTGCGGCCCAGGCGCAACTGACTTAAATCAAGTTAAACCTCTTCGAGGGGACCCGTTGAATGTCATTGGGCTCGACTGTGTCCCTGCGCGGGCGGGCGCTGCCTTAGCGACCGGTAGCCAGCAGTTCTGCCGACACGCCACTCCAGGCGAAATCCACCACCTTGGCCGCTTGCAGTGTCTCCTGCTGCGCCTGGCGCATCGCATGGGCCACGCCTGCGAGCACGCTGTCGATCACCGGTACGGCGACCACCGGCTGAATCGTGGCTGCCATGCCGGCCAGACCTGCGCCGCCCAAAATGACCGATTGCACGCCCCACTGTCGCACCGCATCGCCACAGGCGCGGGCCAGCAAGACCTGCGCAGCCAGGGGATCTGCCGCGAGTTCGGCACCCGTGGCCGTCACTGTGTGAACCCCGGCCAATTGTTCGGCGTAGCCGAGGCTGTGGGCCAGTCGCTCCAGCATGGGCTTCCAGCGTTCGCCACCGGTGACGATGGCAAAGCGCCCTTTTTCGGCTGCGGCGACAAATGAAGCCTCGGCCAAACCGGTAACCGGAATCTGACTGACCTGTCGGAGTGCCAGCAAACCGGGGTCGCCAAAGCAGCCGATCAGCACGGAATCGAAACGCTCCTGGCCCGGCGCAATAGCCGCCGCCCATGCGTCCAGCGTGGCGTGCGCAGCAACGGCGTAGCTGGCCTCACAAGAAATATACGGTGCACCGAAGCGCGCCGTGCGCGTGAAGACTGTCTGTTGTGAACCGGCCGCGGCCTGTGCATGAGTCTGCAGCAGCGCACTGATGGCGTCCGAGGTGTTGGGGTTGATCAGCAGCAGGCGGCGCATGGCTCAAACGACCGCAACGCGGGCCGGTTCAGCACCAAACAGGGACAGCAAATCAGGCACATCGTCATCCGCCTGTTTGAATTGCAACTGCGCCTCAAGCTGCGCCAAATGCTCCTGCATCAAACGTGCCGCTTCCCGGGCGTCGCGCAGGCGAATGGCATCCAGCAAGGCACGGTGCTCCTGACAGCCGCAGCGGCTGGCCTCGGACTGTGGCTGCAACTTCGTGCCGTAGGTCATCAAAATCAACGAGGTACGCGACACCAACTCCCGCAGAATGCGACCCAGGGTCTGGTGCTGCGCCGCGTTGGCAATATGCAAATGAAAGTCGCCGGACAGGCGGATCGCGCGCCGCATATCGCCCGCGTTGCGCGCGTCCTCTTCCTGCGCAATGCACTCGGACAAGACTGCAATGTCGCCAGCCTCGGCCTGGGCAATAAAGCAGGAAATCAGTGTCGGCTCAATCATGCGGCGCACCTCGAAAACCTCGCGCGCTTCGGCCTCGGTGGGCTGCGCCACGGTGGCACCCCGGTTCGGGGTCAGGGTCACGATCTGCTCATTCGCCAGGCGCACCAGCACCGGGCGAATACGCGTGCGGGAGACGCCAAAGGCGGTGGCCAGTCGGTCCTCGACCAACTTGGTACCGGGTGGCAAACGATGGTCGAGGATGGTCTCAACCATGCGCTCGTAAATGTCGTTTTCTGTCAGCAGGACCGCATCGATCATGGTGTACGCCGCGCTCTCTGGCGTTTGCCCAGCCAACTGGAGAGGCCAACCGTCAAACCCATCACCGCAAAAGACACCACCATGGTGACGGTGCCCAGTGCATAGATGGAGGGGGTGGTCACGGTGGTGGTCAAGCCCTGCAGTTCCAGCGGCAGGGTGTTGACGTCACCAATGGCTTGGGACGTGCGGGCTATCTCGTCCCAACTCAAGGTGAAACCGAACATGCCAATGCCCACCACGGATGGCGCAATCAGTGGCAGCACCACATGCCTGAAACCTTGCCAGGGCGTGGCACCGAGGTCGCGTGCAGCCTCTTCATAGGCCGGGTTGAAGCGGTTGAAGATGGCAAACATGATCAACAGGCCAAAGGGCAGTGTCCAGGTCAGGTGCGCGCCCAGGGCCGAGGTGTAAATCCCCAAAGCCGTGCCGTAGTTTTCCAGCGTGCTTTGCATGCCCCAGGCTTCCAGCACTTTCTTGATGCCGGTATCCAGCAGGCGAAACTCCAGGCCGATGCCCAGCGAGACGATGATGGACGGCATGATCAGGCTGGCCACCACGACAAAAAACAGGATGCTGCCGCCGCTAAGTTTCTTGCGGAAAGCCAGACCGGCCAGCACCGAAAACACCACGGTAAAAGCCATCACCGTGAGACCCAATCCAAGCGACCGCCATAACGCAGCGCCAATGTCCACCGAGCCCAGGCCATCGGCCAGTTTGTGAAACCAGTGCGTGGACCAGCCACGCATGGGAAAGGTCAGGCCCCCCTGCGGACCCTGAAAGCTGAGCACCACGATGACCAGCATGGGGCCATAAAGAAACAGCACATAGGCCGCGAAGAAGATCGCCAACCACCAAAAGCCCGGAGCGCGCTTGGTATCCATGTTCATAACTCTTTGCGGATATCGACCATCCGCGTCAAGGCCCAGATGATCATCAACACCACCGCCAACAGGATCACGGCATTGGCCGCTGCCAGCGGGAACTGCAAGTAGGAGGTCTGCACCTGAATGATTTTGCCGACCGAAGCGATCTGCTGGCCACCCATCACGCCAATGGTGACGAAGTCGCCCATGACAATCGTGATGACAAAGATGGAACCGATGATGATGCCGGTGCGGCACAGCGGCACGATGACATTCCACAGTGTCTGCCACGCGCTGGCGCCACTGTCCGCCGCCGCTTCAAGCAGGCTGCGGTCGATGCGCATCATGGAGTTGAAGATGGGCACGATCATGAAGGTGCTGAACAAATGCACAAAGGCCAGCACCACCGAGAAACTCGAAAACAACAGCCACTCCACCGGCTTGTCGACCGCACCCAGATGCACCAGCACGTCGTTCACCAGTCCATTGCGGCCCAGCAAGGGAACCCAGGCAATCATGCGGATGACGTTGGAGGTCCAGAAGGGAATCGTGCACAGCACAAACAGCACGACCTGCACGCCGCTGGAATGCACATGAAAGGCCAGGAAATAGGAAACCGTGAAACCAATCAGCAAGGTCAGAAGCCAGACCAACACGCAGAACTTGAGCGTCGATAAATAGGTCTTGAGGGTGACGCAAAGGTCCTCACCCGACAGGCAACCATCAAACACCGCGATGTAGTTTTTAAAGCTGAAGTCCGGCAGCATTTCATACTGGTTGTAGTCCCAGAAACTGACCATCAACACCAATGCCAGCGGCAACAAAAAGAACAGCGCGAACACCGTCGTCAAAGGCAACGCCTGCCACCAGGCCGCAATGCTGCGACCCGGCGCGGAGCCGGATGGTGGCAATGAAGATGCAGGTGCGCTCATATAGATCCGCTGTTAATAATAGTACGTACCGAGCTAGATGCCCGCCCAAGGCGCGCACAGCAAAGCCCCTTCCAGAAACACCGCGGGACCGGCTTCGCCGGACCGCTGGTGTTGCCCCCTGCAAGGGGGGAACAGGCTACACGCAGTGAGCCTGGACGGGGGTGTTCAACGGTCAGGCCGCTACGAACTCATTCCATTTCTGGACCATGTAGGCGTTCTCGTCCATCACGGCGTTCCAGCAGGCGATGCCGCCCATGCGCTGCTCGTAGCTGCCGCCGTCGCGCACTTCGCCCTTCTTGGCCAACAGGTCGCCGTGCGGGCTCTTGATGTCTTGCGAAGCGGGCTTGCCTTCCATCCAGTAGGCCCACTCATAGGCTTCCATCTTGGCTTTGGCGGTATCCAGCACCGCGCTGTAGTAACCCTGGCGATTCAGGTAGGCACCGGCCCAGCCGTCAAGGAACCAGTTGATGAACTCATAGGCACCATCCAGCTTTTTGCCGGAAAGCGTGGCGGGCAAACCGAAGCCGGAAGCCCAGGCGCGATAGCCCTCTTTGAGTGGCTGGAAGGTGCAGGCAATGCCCTTGGTACGCACGGCCGTCACAGCAGGACTCCACATCGACTGGATCACCACTTCGCCCGAGGCCATCAGGTTGACGGACTCGTTGAAATCTTTCCACAGGCTGCGGAACTGGCCCTGCTTCTTGGCTTCAATCAGGGTCTTGATGGTCAGGTCAATTTCCTTCTTGGTCATGTTGCCCTTGTCAGGGTACTTGTAAATGCCCATGGCTTCCACGACCATGGCTGCGTCCATGATGCCGATGGAGGGGATGTTCAGGATGGCGGCCTTGCCCTTGAACTCGGGGTTCAGCAACTCGGCCCACGAAGTGATGGGGCGCTTGATCAGGTCGGGGCGGATGCCCAGCGTGTCGGCGTTGTACACCGTGGGGATGAGCGACATGAACTGGGTCGGGCTCTTTGCGAAGACCTTGCTCTTTTCGCCTTCGAGGTAAATGGTCTTCTTCGGTGCGGTGCCTTGGTCGCCGACCTTCTTGCCAGCCACTTCACCCTTGGTGAACAGGCTGGTGATCTTGTCCGCATTCTTGATGCGCTTGGTGTCAATGCCCTTCAGGTTGCCGGTGGGCACGATATTTTTCAGCGAGAAGTATTCGGTGTCGATCAAGTCGAAACTGTTGGGTGCGGTGACGGCGCGCTTGGTCACGTCGTCGGTGGTGACGGCCACATACTGGATTTCAATGCCGGTATCGGCCTTGAACTTGTCGGCAATTTCCTTGTCCTGATTGACCGCCGTGCCCAGATAGCGCAGCACGATCTTTTCTTGGGCGTGCACGGCCGGGAACATTCCCGCGGCCAGAATGCCGGCCGTACCTTTGAGCACGGTGCGACGCTGCATGGCGAGGGCGTCAAGGGAAACGTCTTTGATTACATCTGACATGGAGAAACTCCTTTGGGGGTGGTGAAACTTCTTTCGAAGGGTGAGGGAAAGGGGGCGTACATCAGGCTGCGCATCAGGCCTGCAAGGCATGCGCGGATTCGGTCGTCCAGGCCAGTTGCACGGCGTCTCCCACGGCAAAAGGCGTGGCAGTGAACTGTTGCTCGGACAACATGACGGAGTACTCGGCACTGCTGACCACGGCGTGTGTGGCAGCGGGGTTTTGCAGGCCCAATAGCACATAGGTGCCCTGGTATTCCACGTCCGTGACCAGTGCTGAAATACAGGGCAGACCGGCAATCTCGGGTGCCCCTTCGCGGGCAATGCGGGTCTGGTCGGTGCGCACGCCAATTTTGCCGGAAGGCGTTTCAATCACGTTATGGCCGCCCATGAAGCGGGCTACAAATTCGTTGAGTGGCTTGTTATAGATGGCGTGGGGCGAACCGCTTTGTTCAATGATGCCGTGGTTCATCACGACCATGGTGTCGGCCAGGGCCATGGCCTCTTCCTGCGAGTGCGTCACATGGATAAAGGTCAGGCCCAGTTCCTTTTGCCAGCGGCGCAATTCGGCACGCATCTGGATACGCAAAAACGGGTCCAGCGCCGACAAAGGTTCATCCAGCAGCAGGGCCTTGGGTTGCGTAATCAAGGCGCGGGCCAGCGCCACGCGTTGCTGCTGACCACCCGACAGTTCACCGGGCTTGCGTGCCGCCAGATGCCCCATGGCGACGCGCTCCAAAAGATCCTGCGCCTTGGCATGGCGCTCGGCTTTCGAGATGCCTTTCATCTTCAAGCTAAAGGCCACGTTGTCCAGTGCACTCAGGTGCGGAAACAGCGCAAAGCTCTGGAACATCATGGCCGTACCCCGCTCGGCGGCAGGCAGGTCGGTGATGTTGCGGTTCTCCAGCAACACGTCGCCGCTGCTGACCGTTTCATGGCCGGCAATCATGCGCAGCGTTGTGCTCTTGCCGCAGCCCGAAGGCCCGAGCAGACAGCAGTAACTGCCGCTGGCTATGCGCAGGTTGATGTTGTCTACGGCAGGCTTTCCCGCGCCGTAGCGCTTGGTCAAACCAACCACTTCGATGGCACTGGTGGGAGTCGCGTCAGCATTCATATGGACGATGCAGTACGCAAAGGCCGTGCCAGCGTTTTGTATGCAATCTGCGCACGGACTGTATGCAAAATGCACTGCCTTTGTGCAGACCTCCCCGTGCCGGGGTGCATGCCGCGAACAAAACGGTGCATCGGTTGCCTAACGCGGTGCGCCCGCTATGGAATGGAAACTGCTTGTATGCAGTGCATGACCCAACCTAAAAATCTCGACCCCAAAGAAATCGTGGAAGAGTTTCTGCGCATCATCATGATTCCAGACCCCGCGGGCGCGCGGGCCTTCACCTCGCCGGAATTGCGCATCCGCTTTACGGGTGGACGCCCGATGCGCGATCCGTCCGAGACCAGTGCTTTCAATGCCGCGCGCTACAAGTGGGTCAAGAAGCGATTCGAGCGGACCGATCTGGTCACCGGAGCCACCGACGAAGAAGCCATCGTCTACAACATTGGCACGCTGTACGGCGAATGGTTGGACGGCACACCGTTTGAAGGCAATCGCTATGTCGACCGGTATGTGGTGCGCCACGGCAAGATCGTGCAGATGGATGTGTGGAACGACAGTGCCGAGTGGATGCTGGTGCGCGCCGGGCTGGCCGTGCTTTGAATATGCCGGCATCCAAGCCCGTTGCGTCCCAGGCCTACGGAGGTTCTACCTTTGCGCCCCTCGCCACGCATGGCCGCTTCAGCTACCGCGCCATCACCCAACGCCCGGATTTCACCTGGCCGGGTGGCAAGCGGCTGGCTGTCTATATTGGCTTTAACCTGGAGCACTTCGCTTTTGGCGAAGGACTGGGTGCCGGCATCGGTCCGCAGTCTCCACAACCCGACGTGCTCAACTACGCCTGGCGAGAATATGGAAACCGGGTCGGCGCCTGGCGCTGCCTGGAACTGTTCGACCAACTGTGCTTGCCAACCGCTGCGCTGATCAACACCGCTCTGATCGACCATTGCCCGGAGTTGCTTCAGGCGGTGCTGGCACGCGGTGACGAACTGGTGGGCCATGGCCACAGTAACGCGTACCGCCAGTCCGACTATGCCGAGGAACAGGAGCGCGAACTGCTGGCAGGATGCCGCGACCGCATCGAGAAACTGCAGGGAAGGCCACCGGCGGGCTGGCTGTCGCCCTGGATCTCCGAGAGCCTGACAACGCCGGACCTGCTGGCCGAAGCGGGCTATACCTACACGCTGAACTGGGCCCACGACGACCAGCCCACGCCCATGCAAACGCGCAGTGGCAAAACGTTATGGTCCATCCCTTACCCGCAGGAACTCAACGATATTCCGATGATCATGGGGCGGCATCTCGATGGCTGCGCTTTTGCCGACATGGTGATAGACAACTTTGACGAGATGCGGGTCCAAAGCCAGCAGCAATGCCTGGTGATGGGCATTGCGCTGCACCCCTACATCGTCGGCCAGCCCTACCGGCTAAGGCACCTGCGCCGCGCACTGCAACACATCGCGGCGGCGCGTGACCAGGGTGATATCTGGGTCACCACACCGGGCGCTATTTACCAGCACATGCAAACACTGCCGTCTGCCAAACCATGAGTGTCAAGGTTTCTGCGCGATCAACGCAGGGCATGGTTACCAGCCCGCATGCGTTGGCCACGCAGTGCGGTGTGGACGTGCTGGCCCGCGGTGGCAATGCGATCGAGGCAGCGATTGCCACGGTCGCCGCCTTGTGTGTGACGTACCCGCATTTTTGCGGTCTGGGTGGCGATGCATTTTTTCTGCTGAGTGATAGCCAGGGCAAGGTGCAAACCCTGTCTGGCATCGGCCAGGCAGCGGCAGATGTGCAGGGCTACGCGGGCGCGATCCCGGTGCGCGGCCCGCGCTCGGCACTCACGACCGCCGCCACGGTAGATGCCCTGGGACAGGCATTTGCCATCAGCCAAGCGGAGTGGGCCGGCAGCCAAAGCTGGAGTGCGTTGCTCACGCCTGCAATTCAATTGGCTAGCCGGGGTTTTGAGATCAGCAACTCCGAACGTTTCTGGCTGAATTTTCGATTGCCTGAAGCGGCCACATTGCCGGATATCTACCGCAGTTACCTGCACGATGGCCAGGTGCCGCCGCAAGGCTTTGTGCGCAAACAGCCGGCACTGGCACGCACGCTGGAAACGCTCGCGGTGCGCGGGCCACGCGACTTTTATGAAGGCCAGTTGGCCCGGCGCATCGCCGCTGGATTGCAAGAAGCCGGTTCCCCCCTCACCGCGCAGGACCTGGCGCAAACCCGTGCCCGCATTGAACCCCCTCTAAGCGTGCCCTACCGTGGTGGTGAACTGCTGGCGCACCAGCCACCGACCCAGGGCATCACGACGCTGCAGATCATGGGCTTACTGGAGCGCTTTAACCTTGCAGAAGTCGCCGAGGGCGGTGCCGACCACTACCACCTGCTGGTGGAGGCCGTAAAGCAGGCCTTTCTGGACCGCAACCGTTATCTAGCCGACCCTGACTTTGGCGCGGTGCCAACCGAGCTACTCCTTTCAGCATCGCATTTGAACCAGCAAGCCAGTGATATCAACCGCAAGCTGGCCAGGCCCTGGCCGCATCCGTATCAGCATGGCGACACGGTTTATGTGGCAGCAGCCGATGCCGCCGGAAACAGCGTCTCGGTATTGGCTACGGTGTATTTCGATTGGGGTAGCGGCGTACTGGTGGGGGACACCGACTTGCTCTGGCACAACCGCGGCGCTGCGTTCTCGATGGACCCTGCGCACCCCAATCGCCTGGCGCCGGGCAAACGCCCATTCCACACGCTCAATCCCGGCATGTATCGCAAGAATGGGAAGGTGCAATTGCTATACGGAACCCAGGGTGCCGACGGCCAACCGCAAACTCTGGCGGCCGTGCTGACGCGGCTGATCGACTACGGCATGGACCCGATGGCGGCCTTGGCGGCGCCCCGCTTTTTGCTGGGCAAGACCTTCTCCGACGCCACGGATTCCCTCAAACTGGAGTCGGATGTTGCGCCCGGTGTGGTCGCCGAATTGCGCCATCGCGGCCATGCCATCAGCCTGATTGCCGCCCAAAGCCCGCTGATGGGTCACCCCGGTGCGATTGCCATCGACCCGAAAAGCGGCCTCCTGTCTGGCGCCCACGACCCGCGCAGCGACGGCCTTGCAATAGGTCTTTAAGTCTCTAGGTCTTTAGTTTGTCAGTCAGGACACAGCCGGCTCAGGAACGCCTGACTGCAACCCGGCCTGCCTCTGGCGCATTTCATGCAGGGTCAGCAAGCCGCCCGCTACACCACACAAGGCCACCATGCCCATGCCGACCAGGGCCCAGAAATCCGGCACATGGTCAAACATTAGCCAGCCACCGAAAATACCAAAACCAATTTGCAAATACATATAGGGCGTCAAGGTGGCCGCAGGCGCGCGCTCAAAGGCCAGAATAAACAGCAGGTTGCCACCCGCGGCAGTAAGCCCCATCAGCAGCAAACCCAGCCAAAGTCCCGGTTTGCTCACCGCTACCCAGACCCATGGCAGCGACAGGCTCATCACGACCAGCCCGGTTAAACAGGTGTAGAACAAGGTCGTTACTGCATCTTCCGTGCGCGCCATCTTGCTGGCCAACAGCTGGAAAGCCGAGTTGACCAGCACCAGTGCAAAAGGCAGCAAAAGAGCCCAGCCTATGGCGTTACTTCCGGGCCGCACGATCACGACTGTTCCAGCCAGACCGCCCAACACCAACAACAACCTGAAAACCGATACGTGTTCACCCAAGACACGACTGGCCAACAAGGTCACCAACAACGGGGTGGTCATCGCCATGGCAGTGAACTCGCCTACCGGAAGGTAATGCAGACTGAAGAAAGCCAGCATCTGCACCCCCAACAACAAGATTCCGCGCCCCAAGTGCATGCCCATGCGTGTGGTCTTCAAACTGGCCCGGCCGCGCGCCAACAGCACATAGCCACCGGCGGCCACCGTTTGGATCAGAAACAGAACCCAAAGCGCCATCAACAAGGGCACCTCCGCGGTGACCACCTTGGTCGTGGTGTCGAGTACGGCAAAACAACCCATCGCCGAGATCAGGAGCAGCAAGCCACCCAGGGGCGAGGGTTTGATGCGATGCGGCTGGATCATGGATTGGGTCGTTGAAAAACGCGGTTCAGGGAAGGACTTTGACACCATCCATTTTGACATTCAGGCCCTTGTCACGCTTTGGGCAGGTCTTTAAACGCTAGCATCGCAAACACTGATTGATGTAAATCAAGTGAATCACATTGCAGCTATTGCCCTTGCTCTGGCCCCACTCGCATAATTTGGACGAACAGACGCAAGTCTGAACCGTTTCACTCACAACAGGCAAAAGACCATGAAACACCTCTCCAAAATCCTCCCTTTGGGCATTGCCATGCTTGCGCTGGGATGCGCATCCACCGCTTACGCCGCAGTTGACGCCGATGCCGCACAGGCACTGGCCAAAAAGAATGACTGCTTCAAATGCCATGCGGTGGAAAAGACCAAAAAAGGCCCCTCACTGCAAAAAATCGCTGCCAAGTACAAAGGCAAGGCAGACGGTGAAGAAAAAGTGATCCACAACATCACCAGTGGAAACAAGGTCAAGCTTTCGGATGGCACGGAAGAAGAGCACAAAATAATTGACACCAAAGATGCCAAGGAGCTGAAAAACCTGGCCGCCTGGATCCTGGCTCAATAGCATTCTTTTTGCCCGGCCTGCCGGGCAAGGCCCCCTTCAGGGGGCTCAATACTCACCCACACCACTCCCATCATGCAAATCAAACCTGCTTTGTTGCGCCCACTT
>CAIQEX010000707.1 GCA_903870955.1 uncultured beta proteobacterium | reverse complement strand
CTCTATGCATCACACGCTTCGAACCATCTCATCGTCAGATGCCAAGGCCAACTTGGGGGATGTCCTGTCGTCTTTGAACACTCAAGGGCCCATAGAAATCACGAGAAATGGAAAGTCTGTCGGGCTTTTGACATTACCGCCGATGCAAGCTGTCGATAGAAATCGCCTGACGGCTTTGGCCATCGCGTATTCAAAGGGGCTAATTTCTTGGCCGCAAATCGCTGAAGAAACTGGCGCCAGTTATGGCGATTTATTGATCGCACTTGGAGTGAATAATCTTCAAATTCCAAAGGTGGTTCCAAAGAACAGGGCAGAGCAAATCGCCTTTTTTAACCACATCCTGGATGCAGCGGCGGCAAAGGAGATCCGATGAATATTTCATTGGTCGTAACGGATTCGAGTCCGCTCATTACGTTGGCGGTTGCTGGGGCGCTCGATGTGCTGTTTTTGCCAAAACTCCCGGTCATCGTGCCCGACATGGTGAGGCACGAGGTGATTCAAGATCTCTCCAAGCCTGGGGCTACGCTGGTCGCTGAATGGATCCGACAAAACGACCCTCGCAGACTCACAGTGAGACCCACAGAAGCATTTGAAGAGTTCATGCTGCTCAGGTCGTTGAATCCGGCGACCAAGACTAAAAATCGTGGTGAACAGGCCGCAGCCGAAGTCCTTGCTCGGGAGCTGGATGGTCAAGACTTTGGTGCAATTCTCTTGTTCGAGGATAGTGCTGTCAGGAAGACAAATTTCTTGACGCGTCTACCCGATTGCGTCGTGGTGACATCTACTTCAGAGCTTCTTTTTGGACTGGAGAGCCGCGGCATGCTGCAAAGTGCACAGTCGATCCTCGATCACGCAGTTGATGTGAGGGGCAATGAAATTCTCATTCGATCTTTGGCTGGTACAGAGAATACCGGGCAGGTACAAGGTTGGGCCTCGCGCATGCGCCCAAAGCCGTAACCCAAATTTGAGCTAAAGGGGTAGCCGCATGCCAATTATGTTTGCGGGGTTCTTTGGGCCAACAGCGTAGTAAAACCCAGCCAGACGCAAAAAACCCCGCACGGGGCGGGGTTCTTGACAACTGGCGGAGCGGGTGGGATTCGAACCCACGGTACCTTGCGGTACGCTTGATTTCGAGTCAAGTACATTCGACCACTCTGCCACCGCTCCTAAACCTGCTTCGACTGGACGAAGCCGAGATTCTATCAGGGCATGGACCGCCTCAAGGCGTCAGGCGCTCCAGACCACCGACAAAGGGGCGCAGCGCTTCGGGCACGGTGATGGAACCATCGGCATTCTGATAATTCTCCAACACCGCGACCAAAGTGCGGCCCACGGCCAGGCCGGAACCATTCAGGGTGTGCACCAGTTCATTCTTGCCCTGCGCATTTTTGTAGCGGGCCTGCAAGCGGCGTGACTGGAAGGCCTCGCAGTTGCTGACCGAGCTGATTTCACGGTAGGTGTTTTGCGCCGGCAACCAGACTTCCAGGTCATAGGTCTTGGCGGCACCAAAGCCCATATCGCCGGTGCACAGGCTCATCACACGGTAGGGCAAGCCCAGTTTTTGCAGAATGGCTTCGGCATGGCCAGTCATTTCTTCCAGGGCTTCGTAGCTCTTGTCGGGGTGGACGATTTGCACCATCTCGACCTTGTCAAACTGGTGCTGGCGAATCAGCCCGCGTGTATCGCGTCCGGCACTGCCCGCTTCCGAGCGGAAACAGGGCGTGTGGGCGGTGAGCTTGATTGGCAGCTCGCTCTCGGCCAGCACCACATCACGCACGAAGTTGGTCATGGTGACTTCGCTGGTCGGAATCAGGTACAGCGCGGTGTTGTCGGGCTGGGCTTCGCCGTCCTGACCGCCCTTTTTGGCAGCAAACAGGTCGCCCTCAAACTTGGGCAGCTGGCCGGTGCCACGCAGGGTTTCGCCATTGACGATGTAGGGCGTATAGCACTCGGTATAGCCGTGCTCCTGGGTTTGCACCTCCAGCATGAACTGGGCCAGCGCACGGTGCAGGCGGGCCACCGGGCCCTTCATCACGGTAAAACGCGCGCCGGTGAGCTTGACGCCCATCTCAAAATCCAGGCCCAAAGGTGCACCCAAATCCACGTGGTCCTTGATCTCAAAGTCGAAGTTGGCCGGAGTGCCCCAGCTGCGCACCACCACGTTGCCATGTTCATCCGCACCCACCGGCACGCTTTCGTGCGGCAGGTTGGGCACTGCCAGCAACAGGGTTTGCATGTCCAGTTGAATCTGGTCCAGTCGGGTGACCGAGCTGTCCAGCTCGGCCTTCAGGCCACCCACCTCGGCCATCACGGCCTCGACTTCGGCGGCACCTGCAGGGCCCTTGGACTTGAGCATGCCAATCTGCTTGCTCAGCGAGTTGCGTTTGCTTTGCAACTCCTCGGAGCGCATCTGTATGGACTTGCGCTCGGCCTCGAGCGCGCGAAAGGCCGCTTCGTCCAGAAAGGTTTGGGGGTTCTTGCGGGTGGCAAGGCGGGCCACGACGGTGTCGAGGTCTTTTCGGAGTTGGGTAATGTCCAGCATGTTTCTATTTTAAGAGTCGACCCGCAGGCCCTTGGGCAGCGGAGATTTAACGGTTTCCTGAATGCCATCCATCTTGCGCACGGACACGGCGCCCAACGCTTTGATGCGATCGATGACGGCTTTGACCAATATTTCGGGTGCCGAGGCACCGGCGGTCAGGCCGACCCGCTTGCAACCTTCAAACCAATCGGCCTGCAGTTCTTCGGCACTGTCCACCATGTAGCTTTGCGTGCCCAGTTTGCGCGCCACTTCGCGCAGTCGATTGCTGTTGGAGCTGGTGGGGCTGCCGACAACGATCACCACGTCCACCTGGGGGCTCATCAGCTTGACCGCGTCCTGGCGGTTTTGCGTGGCGTAGCAGATATCCTGCTGCTTGGGCTCACGCACCTTGGGGAAACGGGCCTTGACCGCCGCAGCGATCTCGGCGGCATCGTCCACACTCAGGGTGGTCTGGGTGACCACCGCCAGTTTGTCGGTTTGGGAAGGGTTGACGCGCGCCACATCTTCCACGTCTTCCACCAGATGGATGCCACTGTCGAGCTGGCCCATGGTTCCCTCCACTTCGGGATGCCCTTTGTGGCCGATCATGATGAATTCGTAGCCTTCTTTGTGCAGCTTGGCCACCTCCACGTGCACCTTGGTCACCAGCGGGCAGGTGGCGTCAAATATCTGGAAGCCACGCGCCGCCGCCTCCTGGTGGGTCGCGCGGCTGACTCCGTGGGCCGAAAAGATCAGCGTGGCACCGGGCGGCACATCGTCCAGTTCTTCGATGAAGATGGCACCCTTTTGCTTCAAGTCGTTGACCACATAGGTGTTGTGCACGATTTCGTGGCGTACATAAATGGGCGCACCAAACTTGGCCAGCGCCTTTTCCACAATTTCAATGGCCCGGTCGACCCCGGCGCAAAAGCCGCGTGGCTCGGCAAGCAAGACTTCAACCCCGAAGCCTTCCTTCAATGCAGCATTCGACATTTCTTGCGTCATAGCACACCAATTAGTTGCACTTCAAAGGTCACCGGGTGACCGGCCAGCGGGTGGTTGAAGTCAAACAGCACCGAGGCGTCTTTGACTTGCTGCACGACACCGGCGAACTTGCCCTTGCCGTCAGGCGTGGGGAACTCGACCACATCGCCCACGTTGTAGGTCTCTTGCGGGTCGCCCATGTCCGTCAGCACCTTGCGCGCCAGCCACTGCTGCATGTCGGGGTTGCGCGGGCCAAAGGCGGCCCCTGCAGGCAACTCGAAGGTGGTGCGGGTGCCCTCCTCCATATCCATCAGACAGGCCTCCATAGCAGGCGAGAGTTCGCCAGTGCCCAGGCTCAGTGTGGCCGGCTTGCCGGTAAAGGTATTGATGATGTCACCAGCGGGTCCGCCCAGCCGGTAATGCAAGGTGAGAAATGAGCCCGCGTGAACACGGGGAAGCACTGTGGTCATAAAAGTCCCGATAAACTGGGCTCTATTGTAGAAAGCCGCCCGCCATGTCCGTGAAAGACCTTCCAGTGCAAGCCCGCCCGCGTGAAAAGCTGCTTGCGCGCGGACCCTCGGCCCTCAGTGACGCGGAACTGCTGGCGCTGTTGTTGCGCACCGGTATCGCTGGAAAAGGCGTGCTGCAAATGGCCGACGAGTTGCTGCAAATCAAAGGAAACCGGCTGGTGGACGGCCCCACGCCGGGCTTTGGCGGCATCGCCGGTTTGCTGTCCGCCACGCCGGATGACCTGAAAAAGGTCAAGGGCCTGGGCCCAGCCAAACGGGCGGAGATTCTTGCCGTACTGGAATTGGCACGGCGTGCCGTAGCACAACGCCTGCAGGAGCGCACCGTGCTGTCGGACCCGGCAGCGGTGAAGCAATTTTTGCAGCTGCATCTGATGCATCTCCGGCACGAGGTGTTTATGGTGTGCTTTCTGGACGCGCAGAACAAGTTGCTGCAGGCCGAAGAAATGTTCCGTGGCACGCTCAGTCAAACCAGTGTCTACCCGCGCGAGGTGGTGTTGAAAGCCCTGCACCACCATGCCGCCGCCGTGGTGCTGGCGCACAACCATCCCAGTGGCTCGGTGCAACCGTCGGCAGCCGACCTGACCCTGACACAAACCCTTCGCGCCGCGCTGGCTCTGGTGGATGTCCGGGTGCTGGACCACATCATCGTCGGACAAGGCCAGGCGCTGTCCATGGCTGAACAGGGTTTGCTGTGAAAATTACCTCGCTGGCCGACTTGAAGTCGGTCAAGAAAGAAATCGACGCGCAAGCCCAGCGCGCGGCCGCTGCAGCGGCCCAGCGCGCACTGGAAGCCAGGCAATTGGCAGCACGGCGCAATCTGTTTCAAGCCGCAGTTGGCAAGGTCGAGCGCCTGCCACAAACCACACTGGCCGACCTTAAACCAGCCCCACCCCAACCGATTCCCAAACAGCAAAAGCTCGACGAAGCGGCAGCCTTGCAGGAGGCCTTGAGCGACGAAGTCGATATCAGCAGCCTGTTGGAAACAGATGATCACTTGAGCTTTCGGCGCTCGGGTGTCGGACCCGATGTGACGCAAAAGCTGCGGCGTGGCAAATGGTCTATCCAGCGTCAGGTCGATTTGCACGGTCTGCGCAGCGACGAAGCACGCGAGACGCTAACGGCCTTCATCCGCGAGTCGCACCGCCAGGGCATTCGCTGCGTGCGCGTGGTCACCGGCAAAGGGTTGGGCTCGCCCGGCAAGGCCCCGGTGCTCAAGGACAAGGTGCACCGCTGGCTGGTGCAAAAGGCCGAAGTGGTGGCCTTTGTTCAGGCCCCGCCGATGCAAGGCGGTGCCGGGGCTCTGGTGGTGCTGTTGCAACCGGTGCACGCGCTGCGGACGCCGCGTGCAGAAGGTTAGCGAAGAGGGTTGGCGACGTTGCAGGCTATTTGCCGGCATTCGGGAAAAACAGCTGCTGGCCTTCGATCTTGTAGGCCGCAATGACGTTTTGCCCTGCGGGTGAAGTCACCCAATCGACAAACTTCTGGGCATCCGCCACATTCACATGCGGATGTTTGGCCGGGTTCACCACCATCACGCCATATTGGTTGAACAAGGCTTTGTCACCTTCCACCAGGATTGCCAGATCCGCGCGGTTCTTGAAGTTCAGCCAGGTGGCGCGGTCCGCCAGCACGTAGGCACCGGTGCTGGCCGCCATGTTCAGCGCCGGGCCCATGCCACAGCCGCATTCCTTATAGCCAGTGCCCTTGGTGGCGCCCTCGCCCAGCGCCTTCCAGAAGCGCAACTCGGCTGCATGCGTGCCGCTCTTGTCGCCACGGGAAATAAAGCTGGCATTGGTTGCGGCCACCTTTTTCAGCGCCTCGGCAATGTTGTTACCCTTGACCTTGGACGGGTCTGCGCCGGGACCAATCAGCACAAAATCGTTGTACATCACGGGAAAGCGCTTGACCGCAAATCCTTCGGCCACGACTTTTTCTTCGGCCACCTGGTCGTGCACGAAAAGCACGTCGGCGTCACCCCGGCGACCCATGTCGATGGCCTGACCCGTACCCACCGCCACCACTTTCACATCGACCCCAGTGGCCTTCTTGAACTCGGGCAGGAGGTAAGGGAACAGACCCGACTGCTCGGTGGACGTGGTGGAGGCCATCACGATGCTTTGCGCCTGCACGCTGGTTAAAACACCGGCACTGCAGAGCAACGCCACCAAAACCATCTTGATCGATTTCATACCAGTTCTCCTTTTACAAATAGATGCGCCTGCGGATGTCGCTGCGATAAAACGTCGGAACCAAAAAACTCCTGCACTGGCAAATCAGCCAGCACGCGCCCCTGTTCCAGGTACACCACGCGCGTCGCCAGGCGCTTGACCTGGCCCAGATTGTGGCTGGCAAAAACCAGTGTCATATCCGGGTCTCGCTCGGAGATTTGCTGGATCAAGGCTTCCAACTCACGCTTGGCATGCGGATCCAGACTGGAGGTGGGCTCGTCCAACAGCAATACACGGGGCTGCAGGGCCCAAGCGCGCGCTAAAGCCACACGCTGTTGCTGTCCACCAGATAACTGCCGCGCCGCGCGCAGAGCGTGGTCTGCGAGACCCACCGCGTGCAGTGCATCCAGCGCCAATCGTTTGGACTCCGCCCAAGACTGGCCACGCAACCACAATCCCAGCGCAACGTTGTTTTGTACCGAAGTACGCATCAGAAAGGGGCGTTGAAACACCATGGCATGACACAGGCTCTCGTCACGCATGCGTTCACCCCGGCTGACAGGCAACAAATCGTGCAGCAAGCGCAACAGGGTGCTTTTGCCACAGCCATTGGCACCGATAAAGGCTACGCGCTCACCCCGCGCAATATGTAAATTGACATCCACCAGGGCGTGCAATGCGCGCAGGCCCGAGCCGAATTGCACGGCGGCCTGCTTCAGTTCGAACACCGAGGCTTTGGGTTGATTTGCCTTGCTCAAACACTGACCCCCACCTGTGGCATCGCGGAGGAGCCGCCTTCTTCGTGCTGACGCCAATGACGGAGCGCCGCAACGGCCATATTCAGCAGCAGCACCACCAGCAGCAATACCAGACCCAATCCCAGGGCCAGGGGCAAATCGCCCTTGCTGGTTTCCAACGCAATGGCCGTGGTCATGACGCGCGTGAAGCCGTCAATGTTGCCGCCCACAATCATCACGGCGCCGACCTCGGAGACGGCACGCCCAAACCCGGCCAGCACCACCGTCAACAGCGCATAGCGTTCATCCCAAGCCAGTAGGACACTGCGCAAAAGAGACCGTGCACCGAGGGACTGCAACTGTTCACCGTGCAGGTCTTCAGCATCTTCCACCACCTGACGGGTCAGCGCCGTAACCACCGGCAACACCAACAAGGTTTGCGCCAGCACCATCGCCTTAAAGGAAAACAGCCAGCCCAAAAAGCCCAGGGGCCCGGTGCGCGACAGCAGGAGGTAAACCACCAGCCCCACCACCACCGAAGGTACGGCCAGGAACGTGTTCAGCACAGCGAGTAGCGCATTGCGACCGGCAAAACGGGTGACGCCCAGGGCTGCTCCCAGCACCAGTCCCAGCACACAAGCAAACAGGGTGGCCCACGCACTGACCCACAGGGAGCGCGCCACGATGGCCACGAGGTTGGAGTCCAGGGAAACAATCAGGTTCAGCGCCGTTGCGGCGCTATCGGTAAAGCTCGTCATAACTTCAGGTATCGTAGTCGCAGCCCCAATAACCAACCATATGAAATCCCGTGCATAGGCTTCAGTTCCACTACACCCTCTCGCGCCAAAGCAGCCCGGCAATGGTTCGCAACCCGCTGATCGATTTGTTGCAAGCCGTCTCGACCCACGGCTCCATATCTGGCGCTGCGCGGGCGCTGGGTTTGAGCTACCGCCACGTATGGGGCGAACTCAAACGCTGGGAGCAGGAATTAGGCAACGAGTTGCTGATCTGGGAAAAGGGCCAAGCTGCGCGCCTCACCGAATTCGGCTCCAAGCTGATGTGGGCCGAGGGTCAGGCCCAGGCACGTCTGGCACCGCAAATCGAGGCCTTGCGTAGCGAGTTGGAACGCGCTTTTGCAGTGGCCTTTGACCCCCTGGCACACATCGCCACGCTGTACGCCAGCCACGACCATGCGTTGGGCGCACTGCGCGAGTTTGCGCTGGCGCATGATGACTGGTCGGCCGACCACGCGCGCCTGCATCTGGACACGCGCTTCAGCGGCAGTGTGGATGCCATCCGTGCGCTCAACGAGGGCCGCTGCGTGATGGCTGGTTTTCACACCTTGCAAAATCCAGTCCAGGGCTCGGTGGCCGAGAAGATTTACAAACCCCTGCTCAAACCCGGTTTGCACAAAATCATTGGCTTCGCAACCCGCACGCAAGGCCTGATGGTGGCACCTGGCAACCCTTTGAATTTGCGCACGCTGCACGATGTGCAAACCCAATCTGCCCGCTTTATCAATCGCCCATTGGGCACTGGCACGCGGGTGGTGCTGGACCAGTTGCTGGCACAAAACGGACTCCAGCCTGATTTGTTTCCGGGCTATGACGACACCGAGCCCTCGCACACCGCCGTGGCCCATGCAATAGCGTCCGGCAGTGCTGACGTGGGCCTTGGTATCGAGGTCGCGGCGCGCGCCCATGGGCTGGAATTTGTGCCCTTGCTGGTCGAAAGCTATCACTTGGTGTGCCTAAAGTCAGCACTGGACGATCCGGCCATAGTGGCCCTGATGCAACTGCTGAAAAGTCCGGCCTGGCAAGCCCGACTTTCGACCCTGCCCGGCTACACACCCTGGCAAAGCGGCGTGGTGCAATCCTTGCGCCGGGTGCTCCCCTGGTGGGACTTTCCGCGCAAATCTTGAAACCAGTGGGCTGCCCCCCCTCAGTTCACAAAACTGAGCGTCACCTGCGGCACTTGGTCGGGATCAAAGACACCGCCCAATGCGATAACACACGCGTCGTGCAGCACGCATTCCTGATTGCGCAGGGTCAACACCGTGTTGCCATTGGAAAAACGAACCGAGGTGCCGTGCTTGCTGGTGTCTTCGAGCACCAACATATCGTCTATTTCGTAAATTTTGGCGTGCAAGCGGGAGACACGCGGATCGAAAATCGAGAAATGGGCACCCTCATGTCGCCCCAGAAAGATGGGCAGGTCAGCGCGGTCAAACGTGACCTGCTTACCCACACCCACCAGACAGATACCACCCATAGGTTTGCTGTCATCAAAGTCCATCGGCTGCAACTCAGCGCTCACCGTCTGAAAGCCTGAATTGGCGTCGGTCCGCCATTCGATCTGAAAAACCTCAACCGGTTGCGTCTTTCCCGGCATGAACATACTGCCCAGGTTACGAAACCTGGCAAAGTTCTTTAAGGAAATCTGGTCCACCGCCAAACCTGCGGCCAATATCTGATCGGGCACACAACGCTCGCACAGGCTGGATGCCACGTTGATGGCCTCACCTATCCAGCCAGTCTGTGCCTCAATCACCGGGCCGCGCGCCATGCCAATCTTTAGCTGGCAATGCAGGTTTTCAGGAAGCGATGCATTGTGCTCGTTCTGCAACCTCTGAATTTCTATAGCGCATTCCACAGCCGGGGCGCCCAGATGAAATGCCATCAGCACACCGTCCCCCAGGTAGCGAATCACATGTCCGCCCGCATCCTTGCAGGCGGCGCCAATCCATTCGGTCACGCCCAAAACCAACTCAGCCCCCTTGGCATTGCCCAGAGACTGGTAGATGGCCGTGCTCCCGACCAGATCTACAAAGACAATGGTCGCGTCATCCATAGAGGTAAAGGCTTGGTTCGCTAGTCATTAGATAGTCGGCAAGAGAAGTCATCAAGTTGCATTTTGCAGGATACCGCCCAGAGACCTGTCGCAGAACAGCAAACTGGCGAAAATGTGTGAATAAATAAACGCACCTGTGGCATGTGTAACCTGATGGTCCGGTTAGGTTTATTTGCTTACTTTAAACTTACAACTATTATGTGCGAAAAGCGGCAAAAATGGTGAATACTTGGCATTTTCAATTGATTTCAAATTGCAAAATTGCAGCCATCCATCAATACCCTCAGCACAATGGGGTTGCTCTGAAGTTTCAGTACTGAAATTGCCTGGAATAAATCCCTTAGATAAGACTAGGTGCTGAAATAACAGTAGTTTCCTGAGGAATTCACCTTCAGGCAACCCAAAAGCTTACCCTCGGCGACGTCCAATTTGACGACAGTGGCGTGACAGCGTTATGAAATTCGCTTTGAAATCGCCGCTATTTATTTATATTTTGAACTGGAGTGCATAGTGAAATTCTCGAATGTAGTTGCAGGTATTTTGTTGAGCGCTGCGACATTTTCGGCTCACGCGCAGACGACCCCGGCAAAGCCAGCGGCAATTACCGTGGTCCCCGGCAAGGCGATTCCAGAACCTTTTAAATCCGAACTCGCGGCACAAAGCTATGCGGTAGGCGTCGACATGGTGCGCAATTTCAAGGCACAAAATGTGACTTTCGATCTGGAGCAACTGCTGCGCGGAATTTCCGATACCAGCAAGGGTGGCAAGTCACTGCTGTCCGATGCAGACGTCAAGCGTCTGGTGTCAGAACTGGAAACCGATGTTCGCAAAAAAATGGCTGTCACACGCAAAGCAGAGGGAGAAGCAAACCTGAAGTCCAGCGAAGAGTTCCTTAAAACCAGTGCAGCAAGGCCCGGCGTGATCGCGCTTCCCAGCGGTGTGCAGTACAAAGTGGAGAAAATGGGGAACGGGCCCAAACCTGGCGATGAATCGACCATCGTGGCAAATTACAAGGGTTCTTTGCCGGATGGCACGGTGTTTGATGCGTCCGAACCAGGCAAACCACTGGTTATGAAGTTGTCTCAAGTCATTCCGGGTTGGCGCGAGGCCCTGAAACTGATGCCAACAGGCTCCAAATGGGAATTGACTTTGCCCGCCTCGCAGGCCTACGGTGAACGCGACCCGGCGCAAATCCAGCGCGTGAAACGCGCCGTGCTCCCGATCGACGGCGAACTGAAATTGGGCGACACTTTCCAGGCGGGTGCTGATCGCTATGCGCCAGTTGTCACGGTCGCGGGGATCGATGGCGACGACGTCCTGCTCGACGCGAATCACCCGCTGGCG
>CAIQEX010000706.1 GCA_903870955.1 uncultured beta proteobacterium | reverse complement strand
CCCGGAAGGCCCATGGCTGTGGGTCGCATTGGTACTGCCATGTTGTTCGGCCTGCCCGGGAATCCTGTGGCGGTGATGGTCACCTTCCTGGCATTTGTTCGTCCAGCCCTTCTCCAAATGATGGGCCGTGCAGCCATGGACACACCCTTTCTCAAGGCACGTAGCCTGGAAGCCATTCGCAAAAAGCCGGGTCGAACCGAGTACCAGCGTGCCGTCGTGATATCCGCAATGGACGGCAGTTTGCAGGTACGAACCACCGGACAGCAAGGTTCAGGTGTCCTCAGTTCCATGGCTGCAGCCAACGGCTTGCTGGTGTTGCACCATGACCAGGGCAATGTAGCTATAGGCCAGGAAGTTGACGTTCAGATGTTTGAGGGTGTTATTTAACAGTCCCTGCACTCGCCCCCGGCGTCACCCCCGCCCCAGTGCCTTTTCCACGCCCGCATTGGCCAGCGCATCGGCGCGTTCATTGCCCGGGTCACCCGCGTGCCCTTTGACCCAGCGCCAATCGATGGAATGGCCACCACCTGCAACCAAGGCATCCAGACGCTGCCAGAGATCGACGTTCTTGACCGGCTGTTTGGCGGCCGTCTTCCACCCTTTCGCCTTCCAGCCAACCAACCACTCCGTGATGCCTTTGAGCACATATTGACTGTCCAGGTGCAACACCACCGCGCAGGGGCGCTTGAGCGCGGTCAGTGCCTCAATCACGGCCATCATTTCCATGCGGTTATTGGTCGTTACCAACTCACCGCCGCAGATCTCTTTCTCGGACCCATCGGCCGAGCGCAGAAGCACACCCCATCCCCCTGGACCGGGATTGCCCTTGCAGGCTCCATCGGTATAAATCACCACTTCATTCAAAACTCTTCTCCACATTCGAATACTGTCCCTGGTGACTATTCGCCACGGAAACGGATTTACCCATCATCGCCTGTTTGGGCTTCCACGCAGGCTCAAGCAAACGCATGCCACGCACGCGCTTAACGGCCACCAAAAAATACGTCGCACCCAAAATCGGCCACCAGCGTGCGCCAACTCCGTCCATCCATTCAAAGCGCCGCAGCCACTTTTCACTTCGCAAGGCCGGTCGATAGCAACCGAATTCGCCTTTCTCCACTTCAAAGCTCAGCAGCCCAAGCCAATCGCGCAATCGCCAATAACCAATGAAGTCCCCGCCCTCGGGGAGAAACAAGCGGCTGTAGCCAAGGCGCTGGTACAAATGGCCTCGACTTTGCTTAAAGCCCCATAGGCTGGTTGGGTTCATGCCACAAATTACGACCCGCCCTTCGGGCACCAGCACACGCTCCACTTCGCGCAATGTGGCATGCGGATCGGCGCTAAATTCCAGGGTATGGGGCAGGACAACCAGGTCGAGGCAGCTCGAGGGAAACGGCAATGCCGTGAAGTCTGTAAAGAGCGTAGCCTCGCGCTTATCTGGTGAACGCGCCAGTCCGGCATGGTCGATCGCCAACCAACGGTGCGACATGCGGTTAGTATGCAGTCCATCAAGTTGTGCCAGCCCCAACTGCAATGCGTGGTAACCAAAAATGTCGGAAACCGTCGCATCCAGTTGAGCCTGTTCCCAAGCTAAAAGGTACTGCCCAGCCGGGGTTTGTAGCCAACCATCAAAATCTATAATCGAGTCGCTCATGAAGTTAATACCGTTGCCCGCTTTTTCCGACAATTACATCTGGATGATGCATGATG
>CAIQEX010000705.1 GCA_903870955.1 uncultured beta proteobacterium | reverse complement strand
GCTGTAGGGCTTCCAGAAAGGCCACGGCCTTGGCCGCAATCACATGCATCAGCGGGCCGCCCTGGGTGCCGGGGAAGACCATGGAGTTGAGCTTCTTTTCGATGTCCGGGTTGGCGCGGCACAGAATCATGCCGCCACGCGGGCCGCGCAGGGTCTTGTGCGTGGTGGTGGTCACCACGTCGGCAAAGGGCACCGGGTTCGGGTACAGGCCGGCAGCCACCAGACCGGCGAAGTGGGCCATGTCCACCCACAACAGAGCGCCCACCTTGTCGGCAATGGCGCGGAAGCGGGCAAAGTCCAGGTGGCGGCTGTAGGCCGAGTAACCGGCGACGATCATCTTGGGTTTCACGGCCACGGCTTGTGCTTCCAGCGCGTCGTAGTCGATCAGGCCGGTGGCGGTGTCGATGCCGTATTGCTCGGAGTGGTAAATCTTGCCCGAGAAGCTGACCTTGGCGCCGTGCGTCAGGTGCCCGCCATGGGCCAGGCTCATGCCCAGAATGGTTTCGCCGGGTTGCATCAGGGCCATGTAAACGGCCGAGTTGGCACTCGAGCCGGAGTGTGGCTGCACGTTGGCCCAGTCGGCGCCAAAGAGTTGCTTGGCGCGGTCAATGGCGAGTTGTTCGGCTACATCGACAAATTCACAGCCCCCGTAGTAGCGCTTGCCGGGATAGCCCTCGGCGTATTTGTTGGTCAGCACGCTGCCCTGGGCTTCGAGCACGCGGGCGCTGGTGTAGTTTTCGGAGGCGATCAGTTCCAGGTGGTCCTGCTGGCGTGCTGCTTCGGCCGCTATTGCCGCACCAATTTCGGGGTCAAATTCATTCAGAGTCGGGTTCAATGCCATAGCGAGCCTTCAAAGAGGGTAGGAATGCGGGAGTGAATCGATTGTCGAGACTGGCCTTGCGGGCGGTGTCGGTATTACGACACGGGGGAATGCGGGGGCGACAGGGTTGAGGGCCGGGTGCGCAGAATCAAGTCGCATCTACATAATTCTCAGCGCAGTTTCCAGTGAATATTGCCATCCTGACAGCGACAAAAAAGGGACGCCTCAAAGGCTGCGGCGTTGGCATGCAAAAGCGTGTCGCAAACAAGTCAAGCCATTGCGCAAGCGCTGCAATACTATGAGTTTTCATCCTGTGGCGCATGTGATTGACGCATGGCGGCAGGCATCAGGCACTGGAGAACCCGAATGACCGACACCGTTGTACAAGCTGAGATCGAGACACCTGCGGCGACAGAAGCCCCGCGCGGACGCCGCGCCGGTGGCGGCCGCGAGGCCAAGCGGGCCGCACGTTCGGCTCGCAGCGCCCAGTCGGTGCCCTACATCACGCGCAAGATTCCTTACTTCGAGGTGCTGGACGAAGAAGGCCTGCAAATCATCGAGCGCAATGCCGACACCATCCTGGAAGAAGTCGGTATCGACTTCCGCGACGACGCCGAAGCCCTCGACCTGTTCCGTAAGGCGGGTTGCGATGTCAAGGGTGAGCGCGTGCATTTCCCCCGCGGGCTGGCGCGCAAACTGGTGCAGGACACGGCCCCCCGCGAGTTCACGCAATATGCCCGCAACCCGGCGCACAACGTGGTCATCGGCGGCAAGAACACGGTTTTTGCCCCGGCCTATGGCTCGCCCTTTGTGCGCGACCTGGACAAGGGTCGCCGCTACGCCACCATTGAAGACTTCCAGAACTTCGTCAAGCTGACCTACATGGCGAATGCGCTGCACCATTCGGGCGGCACGATTTGCGAGCCGGTTGATCTGCCGGTCAACAAGCGCCATTTCGACATGGTGTATTCGCACATGAAGTACAGCGACAAGCCCTTCATGGGCTCGGTGACCCACCCGGATCGCGCGCGGGACACCGTCGAGATGACCAAGATCCTGTTTGGCGACAACTGGATTGATCCCCTCACCGGCAAGCCGCGCACGGCAGTGATCAACCTGATCAACGCCAACTCGCCCATGACCTTTGACGAGACCATGTTGGGTGCTGCCAAAGTCTATGCGCGCGCCAACCAGGCCACCATCATCACGCCGTTCATCTTGGCCGGTGCCATGTCACCAGTCACCGTGGCCGGTACCGCCGCGCAGACCCTGGCCGAAGCCCTGGCCGGCATGGCCTTTGTGCAGCTCTGCAGCCCCGGCGCACCCGTGGTGCTGGGCAGCTTTGCCTCTTCCATTTCCATGCAATCCGGCGCGCCCACTTTTGGCACGCCAGAGCCGGCTCTGGTGCTGTACGTGATGGCTGCGCTGGCACGGCGTCTGGGCGTTCCCTTCCGCTCAGGTGGCGGCCTGTGTGGTTCCAAAATTTCGGATGCCCAAGCGGCGTCCGAATCCGCCAACACCCTGCTGCCCACCTGCCTGGGCGGCGTCAACTTCGTGCTGCACACGGCCGGTTGGCTGGAAGGCGGCCTGTCCATGGGTTACGAGAAGTTCATCATGGACGTGGACCAGGCCGGCATGATGCACACGCTTTTGAACGGCGTGGACCTGACGGAAAACGGCCAGGCCATGGACGCCATCCGCGAAGTCGGCCCTGGCAAGCACTTCCTGGGCTGCGCGCATACGCAGGCCAACTTCGAGAGCGCCTTTTACCGCTCGCCGATCACCGACAACAACAGTTTCGAGCAGTGGGAAGCCGAAGGCTCGCGCGACCTGACCCAGCGCGCCAACGCCCTGTGGAAAAAGCAGCTCGCCGAGTACGAAGCCCCGGCCATGGATGTGGCGGTCGACGAAGGCATATTGGATTACGTGAACCGCCGCAAGGCATCTTTCCCCGATTCCAACGTCTAGTTCCACGCTTAAGATCGCGGGGCGCACGGCCATCGGGCAGTGCGCCTTTATTATTTCAGGGATGGTATGGGCCTCAACAAGCTTCTGATTCCGTTGGCCTCGCTGCTCAGCGGCCTGTCCATGATGGTCGTGGCAACCGGGCTGATGTTTGCCGCCATTGGCGCGCAGTCGGCCTCGGCCAAGTTCTCGGGCCTGGTTACCGGTTTGGTGATGTCGGCCTACTTTGCCGGCTTTGTCTACGGCACCTACGCCTGTCCGAAGATGATCCGCCGCGTCGGCCATATCCGTGCCTTCGCCACATTGGCCTCGCTGGTCTCCGCCCTGCCCATGTTCCACGCGCTGTGGACCAACGCCCTGGCTTGGGGCGTGCTGCGTTTTATTACCGGCGTCTGCCTGGTGGGCCTGTACATCGTGGTGGAAAGCTGGCTCAACGTGGTGGCCACCACGGCGCAGCGCGGCAAAGTGTTTGCGGCATACATGATGGTCAGTGGCCTTTCCATGGCCGCTGGTCAGTGGCTTATTCTGGTCGGGGACCGCTTTGGCTATGTGCCTTTTGCCATGGCCTCCATCCTGTTTTCATTCGCGCTGATTCCCATCACGCTAACCCCGGTCAGTGAGCCCGAGGCCATGGAAGCGCCGCGCTTTGTGCTCAAGGAATTGTTTTACATCTCGCCGATCGGCGTGATCGGCACCATCGGCTCGGGTCTTTTGGGGGGTGCCTTTTACAGCCTGGGCCATGTATTCGGGCAAGGCGTGGGCTTTAGTGAACGGGGCATCGCCACCTTCATGGCGGCCACCATTCTGGGCGGTGCGGCGTTTCAGTGGCCCGTGGGCCATTTGTCGGACAAGTACGACCGACGTGGGGTGTTGTTCTGGGTCTGCGCCCTGTGTGCTGGTGTCGCCGCGCTGGGTTTTTATCTGGCGCGTGAATATGAAAGCTCGCTGATTGTTTTGGGCATTGTGTATGGCGGCTTGTCGTTCACGGTCTATGGCTTAAGCGTGGCCCACGTGAATGACCTGATTGATTCCGAGAAGGTTCTGGAGGTGAGTAGCGGCTTGCTGCTGATGTATGGCATCGGCTCGACGGTGGGGCCGACCCTGGCCGGTGGTGTGATGGATTGGCTCGGGCCTGAGGCGCTGATGCTTTACTTTGCCATCGTCTTGAGCCTGCTGGCACTCAGCGTCTGGGTGTTTGCGCCTGCCAAGTACTTCCATCCCACCAAGAGCAGCCACAAGACCGACTACGTGGTCATGGGCAGCGGCTCACAGGCGGTGCTGCAAATGGACCCGCGCCGCCCCGATTTTCAACATACCAACCCGCCGCCGCCGCTGGTCGATCCAGGGCGTTGAGCCTTTGGCCAAAACAATCCGAAGCAAGCTGATACTGTCGCAGCTGAAATAAAGCGCTGAATCTCCACGCTGTTCCCTCTTTAGCGCGGCGCGATGCAAATCAGAATCTCTGCAACGAGGAGATTCCATGGGATTGCAATACCAGCTCAAAGAGGGCAACTACCATCTGTATGACCTGAGCACACCGGCCAGTAAAGTAACCGGTGAGCACCGCCTGCGTCTGAAGACAGATGCTGTGGCCATTGCCTTTGACCGCAGCACCGGCACGCTGCACGAACACGGCAGCCCGTTGCGCATTCACTCCTGGGCCACCAACACCCGGCGTCGTCTGCGCGCTGCGGGTGCCTGGGACAGCGCCGAAGATATCGTGGTGGTGTCAGGCCCCCTGCCGGTGGACGAAATCAACAAGTGCCTGGCTATCCAGGGATATTGCCGCAGCATGTTCAAACGCCTGTCCACGTTGCCGCACGGCAAGCTGGTCAAGCGGGCACAACCGAGGCAATGAGATCCTGCTTCTGCCAACTGCCCGACGTCAGGTCGGTCAGCGCGTAGGGGCCAATCGCCGACCGGATCAGCCGCAGGGTGGGGTAGCCGACGGCGGCGGTCATGCGGCGCACCTGCCGGTTGCGACCTTCGCGAATGATCAATTCAATCCAGCTGGTCGGTTTGGACTGGCGTGTGCGGATAGGCGGCACGCGTTCCCAGACTGCCGGGGGCGGCTCCATTACGCGGGCACGCGCCGGCAGCGTGATGCCGTCGTTGAGTAGCACGCCCTGGCGCAGGACCTGCAGGGCCGCTTCGTCTGGCAAACCCTCCAATTGGGCCCAATAGGTCTTTTCCATTTTGTAGCGGGGGTCGGCAATGTGCGCCTGCAGCCGGCCATCGTCCGTCAGCAGCAGCAGGCCCTCGCTATCGGCGTCGAGTCGCCCCGCTACATAAACATTTGGGACCGCAATAAAGTCTGTGAGACCCTTCCAGCGCCCTTCAGGGGTGAACTGGCTGAGCACGCCATAGGGCTTGTTGAAGCGGATCAGCAGGGCGTTGGTGAAGAGGTGCATGGGCCAGCTTAGCCGAGGTTTGCGAGGCCCGGCAGGCTTGGCCGGCAAATGATGAATTCGGGCTCCATTTGAGCCAGGTCGAATTTGTCGTTTATGCTGTGTGCCGGGCGACCGATTTGCGCCCAAAATATCTACCAAGCCGCATCGCACGACTACAAGGTACAGACTGGAATGACGACACCCGTTACCGAAAACGCTGGAGCGGTATACCTGTCCTCTGAACAGCTTTACATCGGTGCCTTTGTGATGCTGGACCTGCCATGGTTCAGGCACTCTTTTACGCTCAACAGCTTCAAGGTACGCAACCACGAGCAACTGCAGGAGTTGCGTTCACTGAAGCTGGCGCAGTACCGCTACGATCCGCTGCGCAGCGACCGGCCACCGCTACCGATTCAAGCTGCCACCGCGGTTGAGCCAGAAACCGTCACGGCGGCTGTGACTGAATCCGAACCTGCAGATACCGCCAGTCCGGAAATCGTCATCAAGCGGCAGCGCCAGGAGATGGTGCAGCGCAGGCGTGACAACGTGGAAAAGGTCGAGCGTGCCTTTTCCAAGGCCACCACCGTCATCAGGAATATGAACAAGAACATCTTCTCGCGTCCCAAAGAGACGCTGGAAGAAATGGGTCTGCTGGTCGGCGAAATGGTGGAGGCCTTTCTGGAAAGCCCGGAGGCGACGCTACACGTCATGAGCGAAAAGGCCGGCAATGAGGACGTCTACTTCCATAGCCTGAACGTGGCCATCCTTTCCATGATGCTGGCCAAGGACATCGGGCTGACCGAGGAACAGGCGCGCGAAATGGGTGTGGGCGCGTTGTTGCATGACATTGGCCTGCTTGAGATTCCTGATCGGGTGGTGAAAAAGCCGCCCAGTGAATCGACCAAGGCGGAGCGCAATTTCAGGGCGACGCATGTGGAATTGGGTTTGACCACGGGTAAGCGTGTCGGGCTTTCCGCCATGGCGCTTTCGGTGCTGGCGCAGCACCACGAGTTCGCCGATGGCAGCGGCTACCCCAAAGGCATCAAACTGGACGCCATGACGCCCGTGGCACGCGTTGTCTCCTTGGTCAACTTTTATGACAACCTGTGCAATCCGGTGGAAATTTCCAAGGCGCTGACACCGCATGAGGCGCTGTCGTACATGTTCGCCCACTGCCGGGCCAAATTTGATCTTCGTGCACTGCAAACCCTGATCCGCAGTCTGGGGGTTCATCCACCGGGCTCCGTCGTGCAACTCTCCAACGAGGCCTTTGCCGTGGTCACTTCGGTGAATCCCAAAAAGCCGCTCAGGCCTTGGGTGCTGGTGTATGACGAGTCCGTTCCGAAGGAGGAAGCCATCATGGTCAACCTGGAAGTTGAAGCCGATTTGCAGATTCTCAAATCCATTCGTCCGGCGTTGTTGTCTCCCAAAATTGCTGCCTATCTGAATCCGCGCAAGCGGGTCACCTATTTCTTTGATGGTGGCAACAGCGCACCCACAGGATCCCCCGCATGAACATCGATGCCCTGATGCTGGACGGTTCCAGCGAAATCCTGATGTTGCTGGACGTGCAGTCGCTGGTGATTGTGGCCGCCAACAGTTCTGCGCACAAACAACTCGGCTACAAAGCGCCAGAGCTGATCGGCAAACCTATCGGCGACATTGAGTGTGCCCTGTCGGACCTCTTCTTCTGGGACGAAGTGGCCGCGAGCACGACACGCGTGGAGGCGCAGGGAAGCTATCAGCGCAGCGATGGCTCGGTGTTTGAAATCCGCAAATTTGTGCAACGCGTAGGCGACAACCCGGAGTTCTATCAACTGCGCGCCCGACCGGCGCGAAAGCAGAATTTTGCGCCCGAAGTGGATGTGACGGGCTTGCACCTGGCTGCCACGCTGGAAGCCACCGATGACGGCATATTGTTGACGGACAACCACGGCGCGATCCTCAACATGAACCGCCGCTTCTCGAATTTGATGGCCTTGCCGGAGCACCTGTTGGCGGATCGGGATGACCATGGGATCGTGGCCTATATCGAAGGCATTCTTCTGAAGAGCCCGGGCTTGTCGGATACGCCGACGGCACTCAGTCAGGCGATTGATCTCAAGCTCGATTTGGGTGGTGACACCTTTGAGAAACTGCATCTCGCCGACGGCCGGGTTTTGGAATGCGTGTCGCACCCGGCGCGGGATCGAGAGCGCGCCATTGGACGGGTGTTTTGCTACCGCAACATTACCGAGCGCGTGCAGCATGAAGAGTACCTGCAGGAGGCGCGTGACATTGCCGAGCAAGCCACGATCAGCAAAGGCCAATTTCTGGCCAATATGAGTCACGAGATCCGCACGCCGATGAATGCCATTTTGGGCATGCTCAAGCTGATGCACGCGACCGAACTGAACGAGCGCCAGTTCGACTATGTCAACAAGGCCGAGGGCGCAGCGCAATCTTTGTTGGGTCTGCTAAACGATATTCTGGACTTCTCGAAAATCGAAGCGGGCAAGCTCGAGCTGGACCCGCAACCTTTTTTCCCGGAACGCATATTGCGCGAGTTGTCCGTTATCCTGGCTTCAAATTTGGGCAACAAGTCGGTCGAGTTGCTATACGACATCGACTCGACCATACCCCGGTCGCTGCTGGGCGATGCCCTGCGTTTGCAGCAGATCCTCATCAACTTGTCAGGCAATGCGCTCAAGTTCACCCAGACCGGCGAAGTGGTGGTGCACATGCGTGCACTGGAGCACCAAGCCCATGCGACCCGGCTACTCATCGGCGTGCGCGACAGCGGCATCGGTATTGCGCCAGAAAACCAGGCCAAGATATTCAGTGATTTTTCACAGGCTGAAGCCTCCACCACACGCCGTTACGGTGGCACCGGCCTGGGCCTCTCCATCTGCAAGCGTTTGGTGGAGTTGATGGGTGGCAAATTGGCGGTTGAAAGCACGTTGGGCAAAGGCAGTGATTTCTACTTTGAAATAACCCTGCCCCATGCCGAGGCCCCGGCCAATACCGCGCCGTCTGCGACGGGCCCGGAGCCCGAGCCCGAGTCTTTCGATGTTCTGGTGGTCGACGACAACCCGGTGGCACGTGAACTGTTGCAGTCCATGATGCGCTCGCTGGGTTGGAAAGTCGACGCGGTGGCCGGTGGTCTGGAGGCCATTGCGCGGGTGGAGATGCGCGCGCGCAATCAGCAATCAGCCTACCAGGTGATCTTTGTGGATTGGGAAATGCCGGATCTGGATGGCTGGGAAACCATGGCCCGGATGCGCCAATTGGGCGATGCATTTGGTAAACCGATCTGCATCATGTTGACGGTGCATAACCGTCAGGTCCTGGCGAACCGCTCGCACCAGGAGCAGGCGGCGCTGAATGCGTTTATGGTCAAGCCCGTGACGGCCGCCATGATCCGCGAAGCCGTCGTTGAAGCCCGCGCCGGGCGCAACACCTTACGAAGAAAAGAACGTGTTGCCACCAAATCGGAGCGTCGCCTGAATGGCATGCGTCTGCTGGTGGTGGAAGACAACCTGGTCAACCAGCAGGTGGCGCGGGAACTACTGGTAGCCGAAGGCGCTGAAGTGCAGTTGGCAGACAACGGCCTGGCGGCGGTATCCGCGTTGACGCAGGCTCGCAACGCAATCCCCTTTCATGCGATCCTGATGGACGTGCAAATGCCTGTTATGGACGGCTTTACCGCCACGCGCGTGATCCGCAAAGACATGGGAATGGAGACCATCCCCATCATCGCCATGACCGCCAATGCCATGGCCAGTGACCGCGAGGACTGTCTGGAAGCGGGCATGACCGACCACATCGGCAAGCCCTTTGACCTCAATTTCCTGATCAATTTGTTGCTGCAAAAAACCGGCTTTCAACCGGTGCCCAGCAGCACGACGCAGGAATCTCCGGCAGTCCTTGCGCCTACAGCACCCACCGCACCCACGGCGCCAGCGGCTCCGATGGCCAAAAGCGGTGCCAACGATAACGGTCCGGTAGAGGTCGATCTGGAAAAGGCTTTATCGCAACTCGATGGCCTGACGGATTTATATATAGATCTTGCCCAGCAATTTATCGAGGAACTCGAGGGCGCGGTGGCCGAATACCGGCGTGCCCTATCTGCATCGGTACTCTCCGATGCCATACGCCAAATGCACACGCTAAAAGGAACTGCTGCGACTCTGGGCGTGATGCCGTTGTCCTTGCTCGCGTTGGACCTGGAAAGAGTATGCAAGGAGTCCACCCAACCCGCTGAAGCACTGGCACGTGAGCCGGAGTTGGCAGAGATGGTTGCTGCATCCATCAAGGCGTTACGCGTTGCCATCGGGAAACTGCAAGCTTGACGGTTGAAGGCCTTTATTGCTGCACAGAATTTCATCGTCGCAGTGTTGCCAAACACTTTCTTCGTTGACCGTATATTTGTCTTGACGTGCGGAAAATAAATGTCGACATTGCCTGTCTGATATCGAAACACAGCAATATTTAAATTACCTTTAGGAAAACGCTATGCCCGATGCCTACATCATTGTCGATATGCAGATTTCCGACATGGAGCAATACAAGCAATACATGGAGGCGGCACCGGCAACGGTTAAAGCGGCGGGCGGCGAATATGTCATTCGTGGTGGACGCTTTGAAGCCCTGGAGGGCGACTGGCAGCCCACCCGCATGGCGATGCTGAAGTTCCCAAGCTATGAAGCGGCAAAGGCCTGGTATGACAGTGAAACCTATCGAGCGGCTCGAGCCAAGCGTGCGGGTGCGACTTCGTTCTTCAACATGATTCTGGTCGAAGGTGTCGCGGCACCGGTTTAACGAAAAGTGATCGCCTCGGCAAGGGCCATCGCTATGCGGCTTGAATGGCGACTGTTTGGCTTGAGTCTGATTCGTGGGTTTGTAGTTTTCGTTGCCTATGCCAGTTTCGCAACTTCCAGTTGCGCAAAATCCGACGTACCCAAAGTCGATGGTGCGAGTAAACCG
>CAIQEX010000704.1 GCA_903870955.1 uncultured beta proteobacterium | reverse complement strand
CGTTCGGTTGGGGTTGTCGCCGATGCGCTGGGCCCAGGTGCCTTTGAGATTTACGTTGGGGTAAACCTGCCAGGACAGTGCCAGGCCGGCGCCGCGCAACAGGATTTCGTTTTGTGTGGGTGCCCCGGTGAAGTTGTTGTAGCGATTCATTGCAACTTCCCCGAAGTCGTAAAAACCGCTCAGTGAAATGCCGTTGGAGAGGTTCCGGCGCAATTCCAGGTTGATGAGTTGGCCCATGGCACCACCGGCTTCATTGGATGGGTAGGCCCGCACGCCGTTGGCACCGCCGAGGTAAAACTTTTCTGACGAATCGAGATTCCTATCGGCCCATTGGCCAGAATAGGACAGGTACAAAGACCACGCGTTGCTGAGAAATTGCAAGCGACTGAAGCTGTAGCGCAGTTTGTTGAAGCCACCCTCGATGCGCGTGCTGGCCGCATCGGCCACCTGGTTGGGTGAGCCTGCCAAATCCAATTCACCGCGCGTCAATGCCAGGCTTCCATTGTTGGTGCCGCCACCACCCAGGGTGTCCACCAAATTGCCCAAGAGGCCCAAGGTCAAGGTGTTGGAACGGTAGTGCGAGGTGACGTTGCTGCCGGAGCGGTTGTCGTAGCTCTTGCGATCGGCATTGGCATTGAAATACAGGTTCCTCAGGCGTGAGCGCACCAGGGGATAGTTGGCCTCCAAACCGCCGCTATTGGACGAGCCCGTGGCATCGAGGGCCGTGAATTCCGGCGCGATCAGGCGGTAGGTGAAGGCAGAAGCATTGGTCCCTACGCGCCAGCCGTCGTTACCAACCGGCAACGTTGCTCCCACGCGCAGGTAGTTGCTGCCTTCTGACGCGATGATGTTGCCGCTGAACTGATCGCCCAGGCCCAAAATGCTGTTGAGATAAATTTCAGCGCTGACGCGCGAGGTACCGGTGGAACGGCTGCCACTGTTGTCGCCAATCACATTGCCCCGAATGGGCAGTTCGTCAGTGAAGCGCAATACCAGATTGGTCTCTCCCGGGTGAGTGCCTTCTGCCAACGTGCCGTTGATTCCTACTCCGGGCAATTCACCTGCCACGAACAAGGCACGGTCCACCGCATCCGCATTGAGTACTTCGCCCACCTTTTGGTGCGCATCCAGAATGCTTTGAATATGCGCCAGGCTGACGCGCTGCGGACCTGCGCCTTCGACTTTCGCGCCACCGTAAACCGCTTCCACAATCTGGATCGTTACGGCACCGTTGGCAATATCCTGTTCGGGAAAATAGGCACGGACGATCCAACCCGCGCGGCGATACAGGTCCGCGACGGCAGCCGCTGCGGCTTGAAGCTGGGCGTAGTCCAGCGGTCGGTGCAGAAAGTCGGCGACGGCACTCTGCAATGGTTCAGAAGAGATCAGGGTGTTTCCCGAAAACTGAAACGCCGTGACGTTGACCACCACGCCCTTGAGGCTTGACAGGGGTGGCGGCGCAAGGGGTTTGGCGGGCTGCGTCAATTGGGGTGGCGCAGTTTCGCGACCTTGCTCGATTTGCTGGCGCAAGGCGCCTGCATCGGGGAGTGTTTGTGCCTGTGCAACGCCACTTATTCCATATGTTCCGAATGCCAGCAGCAGAATGTCACGATGAATGTTTGCCATAAGGCCTCCCAATGAAACCGCCTATCGCTCTGTCAGTGCACCACCAAAGGCCTTGATGACTGGTTTGGCGAGGTAGTTCAGGACGGAGCGTTTGCCGGTCTGAATGTCAATGCTGACGGTCATTCCGGGCTTCACCACAATCTCGCGAGCCTTCGGGTTCTGGGCTTGCTGATGGGG
>CAIQEX010000703.1 GCA_903870955.1 uncultured beta proteobacterium | reverse complement strand
TGCTCGAGTAAGGCTGGCACATCCAAACCGGATTCCTGATAAATCGAGCCACCGTGGTCTTGCACAGCCACAATGCGCGCACCCGCCTGAGCGAACAATTTGGCGGCAATGCCCCCCACGTTGCCAAAACCCTGAACGGCAATGCGCGCCTTAGAAATGTCCAGACCAATGTGGTTTGCTGCTTCGACTCCCACGGTATAGACACCGCGCCCGGTAGCTTCGCGGCGACCCAAGGATCCGCCCAGGTCCACCGGCTTGCCGGTGACCACGCCGGTAGCCGTTGCACCTTCATTCATCGAGTAGGTGTCCATCATCCAGGCCATGATTTGCTCGTTGGTGTTCACGTCCGGAGCGGGAATGTCCTTGGTCGGGCCGATGATGATGCCGATTTCACTGGTGTATCGGCGCGTCATGCGCTCCAGTTCACCCCTCGACAACGTCTTGGGGTCGACGCGAATGCCACCCTTGGCACCGCCATACGGCACGTTCACGGCGGCGTTCTTCACCGACATCCAGGCCGAAAGTGCCATGACTTCTGAAAGCGTCACATCCTGGTGAAAGCGCACGCCTCCTTTGCCGGGTCCACGTGACGTGTTGTGCTGTACCCGGTAACCTTCAAAGTGGGCAATGGTGCCGTTGTCCAACTCGATGGGCACGTCGACTATCAGCGCACGCTTGGGTCGTTTGAGCGTTTCTGCCCAGCGCGCCAAGTGTCCGAGGTGGGGGATTACCCGGTCGACCTGTTGCAGGTAGACGCCCCATGGACCCAGATGGTCAGCCTGCAAGTAGGAGGGCAGGGCATGTCCATAGGGATTGGCAATTACGCGGGATTGACCATCGGGGGAAGTGTTTGCATTCATTTTTGTCTCTTCATGTGATCGAAAAGACTGCACTGTATGCCTGTGATTCGCGCCTGTCTAAGGCCAGTTAAACCTCTAACTATGCAAAAAATTTATAGGTTTGGCATTTCGCCGCTAAACCGATAGATTGACGATACGCCCCGTGCTATGGCCCTGCGCATTGACCACCGGCGCGTTTGCGGTACCGGATTTCAGTGGGTTGACCGGAAAAGAAAACTGGTTGAGGGCCACCGAAGACAGTCGCACCAAAAAGTCCTGAATTTGCCTGTCGCGTGTCGAGGTGCCGCCCTTGACCTGAGCCGTATACGTGGTGTCTGCAGGTGCAGACTCCGCGGCGCGCGCTTCCTTGGCAACCTGGGTCGTCAGGTTGCTCACCTTGGTTTGACTTTGTTGTAACTCTTGCTCTGCCTGGTCAGCCAACGCGCGCAACTGCCTTGCATTGGCCTCCGCCTGATCTGCCTGCCGCCGGGCTTGTTCCAGTCGGCTGCGACTGGGCACCACCGGCTGGAGCGGTGTGCTGGCATTGGTGGCGGTGATGGCTACCATGGGTAATCAGGCGAAATGCTGACGCAATTCCTAGGCAGTGACGTTCAAATGCCGCCCCAGGGTTTCGCCACGCGTGTTGGTTGTCGGGCGCTGTGCCTGCTCCAGGGCTTTTTTAGCAGCCACAGCCTCGGGTTTCTCTTCAGGCTTGGTTTGCTGGTCTACACGTTTAGGGGCTTCGACTGCTTTGACCGGTTGAGCCGGTTGGGCTTTAACAGCTTCCATGGTGAACTCCAAAAAGTGGTTCCATCCTCAAAATGCAAGTGTACGAGTGCACCCCATGGAATTCAAGCGTGTTTAGCGCCCTTTAGGCGTTGAACTGCAGTGCCGCCAGCCCGGCATAGACACCGCCCACTGCAACCAGCTCGGCATGGGTGCCTTGCTCCACCAAACGACCATGATCCAGAACCACAATCAGGTCTGCCTTCTGCACGGTTGCCAGCCGGTGCGCAATGACCAGCGTGGTGCGGTTGCGCATGGCGGATTCGAGGGCATCCTGCACCACGCGTTCGCTCTCGGCGTCTAGCGCGCTGGTGGCCTCATCCAACAGCAGCAGGGGCGGGTTCTTCAGCATGGCGCGGGCGATGGCGATACGCTGACGCTGTCCACCCGATAAGCGCACGCCACGTTCGCCCAAAAAGGTGTCATAGCCCTGCGGAAGGGCGCTGACGAAACCGTCGGCAAAGGCTGCCGTAGCCGCGGCACGCACCTCGGCATCGGTGGCATCGGGTCGACCATAGCGAATGTTTTCCAGGGCCGAAGTAGAGAAGATCACGGCGTCTTGCGGGACTATGCCGACTCGCTGACGCAATGCCTGCAGCGACATCTGGCGCGTGTCCACGCCGTCCAGCACGATATGGCCACTTTGGGGATCGTAAAAGCGCAGCAACAATTGAAACACCGTGCTTTTGCCGGCTCCGCTGGGCCCGACGATTGCCACAGTCTGTCCTGGGCGGATCTGCAGTGAAAAGTCCGTCAGCGCCGCCTGGTTGGGGCGTGAGGGGTAGTTAAAGCCGATGTCCTCAAAGGCTATGGCACTGCCAGTTGCCGGCATCGCCGCGACCACCGGTTGTACCGGGGAAGTCACCGGCGATTGGGTCCCCAGCAGTTCCATCAAACGTTCGGTCGCACCAGCGGCCCGAAGCAGGTCGCCATAGACCTCGCCCAATACTGCAAAGGCGCCGGCCAGAATAATCACGTACACCACGGTTTGTCCCAAATGCCCCGCTGTGATGCGCCCGGCGACCACTGCCTGCGTTCCTTGGTATAGGCCCCAGAGCAAAGCGGCCGAGGTGGCAATGATGATGAAGGCCACCAGCACCGAACGTGCCTTGGTACGGCGGATTGCGGTATCAAAGGCGTTGCCTGTAGAGGTATTGAAGCGCTTTGCTTCCCGTCCCTCGGCGGTGTAGCTTTGCACCACCGGAATGGCATTGAGCACTTCTGCGGCAATGGCGCTGGAGTCGGCCACGCGGTCCTGGCTGGCACGGGAGAGTTTGCGCACGCGCCGGCCAAACCAGATGCTGGGCACAATGATCAACACAAGCACGATCAGCACCTGCAGCAT
>CAIQEX010000702.1 GCA_903870955.1 uncultured beta proteobacterium | reverse complement strand
TCCACGTCCTGATAAATCAGGGCGTCACAGCCAATGATCTCGCGAATCTCGTCCACCGTGCGATTGTGGGCTACGAGCTCGCTGCTGGTCGGCATATCAATGCCATACACATTGGGGTAACGCACCGGCGGCGCGGCGCTGGCCATATAAACCTTGCGCGCACCGGCGTCGCGGGCCATTTGCACGATCTCACGGCTGGTCGTGCCACGCACGATCGAGTCGTCCACCAGCAACACGTTGCGGCCTTTGAATTCGCTGGCAATGACGTTCAATTTCTGGCGCACGGATTTCTTGCGCACGGCCTGCCCCGGCATGATGAAGGTGCGGCCCACGTAGCGGTTTTTCACGAAGCCTTCGCGGTACGGAAGACCCAGCAATTGCGCCAGTTGCGCAGCACTCGGGCGGCTGGATTCGGGAATCGGAATCACCACGTCGATTTCATTTGGCGGCACGGTCGAAATCACGCGTTTGGCCAATGTTTCGCCCAAATTCAGACGCGCCTGATAAACCGAAATGCCATCCATCACCGAGTCCGGGCGCGCCAGGTAGACGAATTCAAAAATGCAGGGATTGAGCGATGGCGCCTCGGCACATTGCTCGGAATGCACCTTGCCCTGCAAATCGATGAACACCGCTTCGCCAGGATTGACGTCACGGTCAAACTGGTGGCCCGTACCTTCGAGCGCCACGGATTCGCTGGCAATCACCACATTGCCTTCTTCGTTGCGGCCGATACACAAGGGGCGGATACCAAACGGGTCGCGGAATGCCAACACGCCGTGACCAGCGATCAAGGCAATCACGGCATACGAACCCTTGACCCGCTTGTGCACATTGCGCACCGCAGCGAACAGGTCTTGCGGCTGCAAATCGGCACCGCGTGTGGTGCGCTCGACCTCATGCGCCAACACGTTTAGCAGCACCTCTGAATCGCTCTCGGTATTGATGTGGCGATGGTCGGTGAGAAACAGTTCGCTTTTCAACGCGTGGGCGTTGGTCAGGTTGCCGTTGTGCACCAGCACGATGCCAAAGGGCGCATTGACGTAGAACGGCTGGGCCTCTTCTTCGCTGAACGCGTTGCCGGCCGTGGGGTAACGCACCTGGCCCAGACCGCAATTGCCGGGAAGCGAGCGCATATCCCGCGTGCGAAACACATCGCGCACCATGCCCTTGGCCTTGTGCATGAAGAATTTGCGCTCCTGCTGGGTCACGATCCCCGCTGCGTCCTGACCACGATGCTGCAACAACAACAAGGTGTCATATATCAACTGGTTGACCGGTGCGTTACTGACAACGCCGACTATTCCACACATGGTTAATTACTCAGGTAGTAGGTAAATATTTTCCGAACTCTTGCGGCAGCAACGGCTTCAAAGTTCCCAAAGCGGCGGTGGCCCAACGCGCACCCGTCGAGGCGTGCCACTCAGCCGATGATTTCCAGGGTGTCATGCCCACCACCACGGTGGCAGCCAGAATCAGCAGCACGCCACGCAGCACGCCAAACAACGCACCGAGAAGGCGGTTCACTGCACCCAGCCCGACTGCCGAAAGCAACTTCGACACGACAAAGCCAATCAGCGCGCCTGCAAACAGGGTGGCCACAAAGACCAATACAAAACCGGCCGCGTAGCGCACGGGTTCAGCGGCGCCGGCCATGGGAAGTTTGGCGGCCACGTCGGGCGCGAACCACTGCGCCAGGACAAATGCGGCCAGCCAACTGGCCACTGACAACACCTCGACCACCAAGCCGCGCCACGCCCCCACCAGCAGGGAGACGAGCAGGACCGCCACGCAAATCCAGTCCAGCGGCGCTAAGACGTCTGGCACAGATTACAGTCCCAGAATGGCAGCAGGCAGGCCAATCTTTTTGATCTTTTCGGCGGCTTTCTCAGCGTCACTGCGCTTTTCAAAGGGGCCAACGCGGACACGGAATTTCTTGCCTTCCGGGGTTTCAGCAATTTGCGCGTAGGTCTTCAGACCGGCCTTTTCCACCTGCAGGCGGGCTTCATGGGCATGGGCAGAATCCGTGAAAGCACCAAACTGGACCACAAAGCGGCCGGTCACTTCAGCCGGCTTATCGGCTTTCTTGTCAGGCACTTTAGCGTCGGGTTTAGCCTCTGCCTTGGCTTCCGCTTTGGTGGCGACTTTATCCTCCACCTTTGCCGGGTGCGAGGCAGGTTTTGCGGGGGAAATAATCACTTCCTCCTTCTGCACTTCCTTGGGTTGCGCCTTGCTTTCCACCGGTTTATTTGCGCTTGTTTCCAACGCACTGACAACCGCCCGCGAGGCCACTGCTGCTGGTGCAGCCACTACAGGCTCTGGTGCCGAAGCCGATGCCAGGGCTTTTGATTCGCTGGCAGGTGTTACCGGCATCACGGCCAGTGGTTTTACCTTGGCCTTGTCGGGAATATCAATTGGAATATCCACCGCAATCGGGCGCGGCTGGTTGTCAAACAATAGCGGGAAACCGATGACACCGGCCAACACCAGAAGCGCTGCACCGGCCAACCGATAACGCGCACGTTTGCGAAGGGCGTCCACGCTCTCAGGGGCTGGCGCAGGGGCCGCAGGCTCATTACCGGCTTTGCGAAGTTTGAAAAATGCCATGGATGCGCGTGCGCAGGGTAAGAGGTTAAGGGGTTAAGT
>CAIQEX010000701.1 GCA_903870955.1 uncultured beta proteobacterium | reverse complement strand
GGAAAGGGATTGAAAGGAATCAAATTTAACTTGCACCATCCGTTCTTGCCGTATTCCTGAATCAGCTGCACCAGTTCCTCGGCATGCGCTAGCGTGTCATTCACGCCGTCGAGCATGCAGTACTCGAAGGTAACGAAGTCGCGCGGTGCAAATTGCAGATAACGCTGACAGGCTTGCATCAAATCGGCCAACGGATAGGTGCGGTTTAGCGGCACCAGGTTGTCACGCAGTGCGTCGTTGGGCGCATGCAGCGAAACCGCCAAAGCGACCGGGCAATCCTGCCCGAGGCGGTCCATCTTGGATACAACCCCCGAGGTCGACACCGTGACCCGGCGCCGTGACAAACCATAGCCATGGTCATCCAGCATCACCCGCAAGCTCTGCACCACGGGCAGATAATTCTGCAGGGGTTCACCCATGCCCATCATCACTACATTGGATATGACACGCTCGTCGACACCCAGGTGTTTGCGCAGGAAATGTTCGGCAAACCAGAGTTGGCCTATGATTTCTGCGGGGGTTAGATTGCGGCTAAATCCCTGGTGTCCGGTCGAGCAAAAACGGCAACCCACCGCGCAACCTGCCTGCGAGGAAACGCACAAAGTGCCCCTGTCGTCCTCGGGAATAAATACCGTCTCAACGGCGTTGCCACCACCCACGTCAAACAACCATTTAATGGTGCCGTCCGTAGAAATATGCTGGGACATAACCGGGAGAGCCTGGAGATGCGCCGTCGTCTTGAGCTTCTCGCGCAAAGACTTGGCCAAATCCGTCATGTCATCAAACTGGGCAGCGCCTTTTTGATGAATCCAACGAAACAACTGGGTGGCGCGAAAGCGCTTTTCACCCAGCCGCTCGCAAAACGCAGCCAACCCCTCCAGATCGTAATCAAGCAGATTGACTGTCATTGCATAACTTGCCGCCGGGCCGCCCCAAGGCAAGTTGGCCCACTTGGGGGGCAGCAACCCGCGAAGCGGCGGCGCGTGGGGGCCATTTATTTAACGTGTGTAAACGTTAGCGCCTGGGAAGAAGAATGCGATTTCTACCGCGGCAGTCTCAGCGGCGTCCGAGCCGTGAACGGCGTTCGCATCAATGCTGTCAGCGAAATCAGCACGAATGGTGCCGGGGGCGGCCTTCTTGGGATCGGTGGCACCCATCAGGTCGCGATTCTTCAAAATGGCGTTTTCACCTTCCAGCGCCTGGATCATCACCGGACCGGAGATCATGAAATCCACCAGGTCCTTGAAAAATGGACGCGCAGCGTGAACAGCGTAAAACGCCTCGGCTTCGCGGCGTGACAGGTGTGCCATGCGGGCAGCGACGACCTTCAAGCCAGCGGCTTCAAAGCGTGCGTAGATTTGACCGATCACGTTTTTCGCAACGGCGTCAGGCTTGATGATGGAGAGAGTGCGTTCGATAGTCATGAATATTCCTGATCTGGGTTGAGTAATTTGTCGACTGAGACAAAGCCTGCGAGTTTAGCATCGCAGCCATGTAAATTTAGCCAGGTCGCCCACGACCGCCACTGCGCCTGGGGCCCCCATTGCCGCCGGGCCGCTGACCGCGCTCCTGGCGTTGGCGGTTGAAACTGTCGGCACCGATGTAACCCACGGAAGTTTTCATGGGATCGGGCTGGGAATTGCCTGCCGGTCGGTCGGATGAGCGTTCAGGACGCGCGCTGCGCCCTGCCCCGTTGGGACCTTGCGCATTGCGGCCCGGGCCGGTATTGGTATTGCCCCGTGGCCCACCGGAACGACGGCGATTGCCTCTCGGTCCACGGTTGCCGCCAGGACCTTCGCGTTGCGACTGCTCATTGCGCTCACCGGGCGGCCGCACGCCGCCCGCGGCCTGCATTAAGCCGCGAATGTCGGCATCGTCCAGCTCCATCCAGCCGCCACGCTTGAGCCCGCGCGGCAGCAACATGGCACCGTAGCGGATGCGGATCAGGCGGCTGACCGCGTGACCCACGGCTTCCATCATGCGACGCACTTCCCGGTTTCGACCTTCTGAAATGGTGACCCGGTACCAGCAGTTGGAACCCTCTCCGCCGCCGTCCTCGATGGTGCCGAATTGGGCCATGCCATCGTCGAGCTTGACGCCAGACAGCAACAACTGCTTTTCTTCCTTGGTCAAGGCACCTAACACCCGCACGGCGTACTCGCGCTCGAGCCCGAAACGCGGGTGCATCAGGTTATTGGCCAACTCACCTGAACTGGTAAACAGCAGCAAGCCTTCGGTATTCAGATCCAGACGCCCGACAGACTGCCACTTGCCTTGCGGCAACTTGGGCAATTTCCGGAAAACGGTGGGACGGTTTTGCGGGTCGTCATGGGTGACCACCTCACCCACGGGCTTGTGGTAGGCGATGACACGTGCGGGCGGCGGATCGATTCGGACGCGAATCGGCTTGCCATTCACCTTGATGCTGTCGCCGAACTGAATCCGTTGACCGATATGCGCCGGTTCGTTGTTGACCGAAATACGGCCTTCCATAATCAGCTGTTCCATTTCAAGACGCGAGCCCATACCGGCCTGGGCCAGCACTTTATGCAACTTGGGTGTCTCGGCCATAGGGGCCAGCACGCGCTTGGGGGGGGCTAGCTCCTCGATCTCCTCATCCGCGTCAAACTGACCCGACAGGATGTCGTCAAAGCGCGTCGCACTCGCAGCCACATCCGGGGACGGTTTGTCATCCTCCGCTGGCGCCACGGTAAAGACGATTTCATCCTCTTGCGGTACCGGGTGCTGGTCGTCTTCGGGTGCGGTCGTGGGGCCGTTTTCATTCATAGCGAGGTTCCATCCATAGAGGTGGGGGCATCCGTTTCAGGAGCATTTATAGGCATTTCCATCTGCAATTCCGGCTCATTCGGATTGGTAACCAGAGCCTGCGGAACAGGTGTTTCTTCTTCTGGAGGCACGAGTGACTCAAATGCCTGCGAGGCCTGGAGCGGATTGTCGAGCATCGGCAACTGGTCCAGCGAAGCCAGCCCCAAATCATCCAGAAACTGTTTCGTGGTGGCGTACAGGCCCGGGCGTCCAGGCGCCTCGCGGTGCCCGATTACTTCAACCCATCCACGGTCTTCCAACTGCTTGATCAGCAGAGAATTGATCGTCACCCCCCGAATATCCTCCATATCGCCGCGCGTGACCGGTTGCCGATAGGCAATGATGGCCAAGGTTTCAAGGGTGGCGCGGGTGTATCGCGGCGGTTTCTCCGGGTGCAACCGATCCAGAAACTCCCGCATCTCAGGACGGCTTTGAAAACGCCAACCGGACGCGACACGCACCAACTCCACACCCTTGCCCGCCCAGTCGTCACGCAGTTCGTCCAGCAATGTTTTAAGCGTATCGGCACCCAACGCATCCGCAAAAAGCGCGCGCATGTCATGCAGGGGCATGGGTTGCTGAGTGCAAATTAACGCGGTCTCAAGGACCCGCTTCGCGTCCGCCAAGTTCATAGGTCAGGCATTTTTCCGGAAAACATCGCCCTCACGGCGACACATCAATGGGGTTTCTTCGGATTTCAAACGGGGTGTAGACCCCGTGGCGACCTCAACTCCTGGCGAGGTCCGCAGCCTTTCAGGCCGTGCCGGATTGTAACGCAGGCTCAAAATGGGCTAAAGCTGCTTGCATGTCGGGCGGTACGCTGGCATCAAACGACAGCGGTTTGCCGGTAATCGGATGCATAAAAGCCAGCCGCGTGGCGTGCAGCGCCTGCCGGTTCAGGCCCAATTGGGGCGTGCCGCCGTACACCGAATCGGCCATCAGGGGGTGACCGATGGACGCCATATGCACCCGGATTTGGTGGGTACGGCCGGTATGCAGGATGCAGCGCACATAGCAACTGGTGGACGTACTGGCCAACAGTTCAAAGTCGGTGCGGGCGCTCTTGCCGGACTGCGTTGCAAGGTCGACCACTGCCATTCTCAGCCGGTTGCGCGGGTCACGTCCGATGGCTGCCTCAACGGTTTTGCGCTTTGGGCCGACCCAGGCACCGTGCGCAAGCGCCAGATACTGTCGGCTGACTTCGCGTGCGGCGATGGCCTTGACCAACGCATCCATCACTTCCCGGCTTTTGGCCACCACCATCAGGCCGCTGGTATCTTTGTCCAGGCGGTGCACGATGCCCGCACGCGGCACGGACAGAAAACAGGGGTCGTGGGCCAGCAGGCCATTCAGCAAGGTGCCACTCCAGTTGCCGGGCGCCGGATGCACCACCAAGCCTGCGGGCTTATTGACGACCAGCAGATCTTCATCTTCGTAGGCCACGCCAAAGTCCACCGCCTCGGGCTTAAAGGCCTGACTTTGCGGTGTTGCCTTCAACTCGACGCTGATGGCATCGCCGGCCTTGACCTTGTGCGAAGCTTTGAGGCCTCGCCTGCCATTGAGCGTGACGTGGCCGGACTCGAGCAACTGCTGTAAATAACTGCGCGAAAACTCGGCCACGCCCAAAGCCAAAGCCTTGTCCAGACGTTCCCCGTGCTGTTCCGGGCTGACCTGAAGCACACGGACATCGACTTCCGGCCCCAGATCCTCCCCTTCATCGACGAGAAGTCCCAAGGGGGCGGCCGATATAATCCCGGAGGTCTGTTTCAAGAAAGTTTCCCACAATGTTGCGAGTCAAATTATCGGCTGTTTATGCCCTGGCACTCCTGGCCGCGGCAATCGGCTTGGCGGGATGCTCCTCAACCCCCACCGTTGACAAAACGACCACAATGAGTCCGAACGCAATTTATGCGGACGCCAAAGACTCCATGAGCAGCGGTCAGTACGACAAGGCCATTCCGCTGCTGGAAAAACTCGAAGCCCGCGCAGCCGGCACGCCTCTGGCACAACAAGCCCAGTTGGACAAAGCCTACGCACACTACAAAACACAGGAACCAGCCCAGGCGATATCGACGCTTGACCGATTCATGAAGCTGCATCCAGCCAGCCCCGCGCTGGACTATGCGCTGTACCTCAAAGGCATCATCAATTTCAATGACGACCTCGGAATGTTCTCTGCCATTTCGCGCCAGGATTTGTCCGAGCGGGACCAGAAGGCTTCCAAGGAAGCTTTCGAGTCTTTCAAGGAACTGGTGACACGCTTTCCGGAATCTCGCTATGCCGGGGATGCCGCTCAGCGCATGAACTACATCATCGGTTCACTGGCACAGTATGAGGTGCACGTCGCCCGTTACTATTTCAAGCGCGGTGCCTACCTGGCGGCCGTAAACCGGGCGCAAACCGCTGTGGCCGACTACCGCGATGTGCCGGCGTTGGAAGAGGCCATGTTCCTGATCTACAAATCGTATGAAGCCCTGGGTCTGACCCAGCTGCGCGATGACGCCAAGCGCGTGCTGGAGACCAGCTACCCGCAGTCGGAATTCCTCAGCAAGGGTGAAAAAACTAAGGAAGAACCGTGGTGGAAGGTCTGGTAAGAGCCTCCAGGGCATCAGAAAAATCCTGCGCTTCCACGAGTCTCTTCATGGGCGGCAATGCGGCCACGAGTTGGCGCCCATAGCCCATCTGGTTGAGTCGCACGTCGCAGACCACCAGAATACCGCGATCCGACTCCCGCCGAATCAATCGACCGGCCCCTTGGCGCAACACCACTGCGGCTTGGGGTAGATGGAGTGCCTTGAAGGGGCTCTTGCCCTGGCTCTCCAACTCTTTGGAACGCGCCTGCTGCACTGGATCATCGGGTGGAGTGAAGGGCAGCTTGTCGATCAGCAGCAGTTGCAAAACGTCGCCCGGCATATCAATGCCTTCCCAAAAAGTGGCTGAGGCAACCAGCACCGTGCCCTGCTGCTGCGCTCCACTTTGCAAAAAGCGTGCGAGCAATTCGCGTTTGGGGAGACTGCCTTGAACCAGCACCTGCAGGTCGTCACGCCCTTGCAATGACCGCGCCAAGGCATCGCCAATAGCGCGCATGGCGCGCAAGGTGGTGGTCAAAACCAGGGTGCGTCCACCCAATATCTGCGCACCCTGCAATGCCAGTTCGGCCACCGCAAAACTGTGTTGCGAGTCACCCGGTTTGGGGAAATTCTTTGGCACATAAAGCGCCGACTGTTCGGCGTAATTGAAGGGGCTTGGCACTTTCAAAATGCGCGCGCCGGCCAGTCCGCAACTGTCGACCATCCAGCTCAGATTTTCATCGTGGCCCAAAGTTGCCGATGTGAATACCCAGGACTTGTTGCCGCCCACCCCGCCGCCGTCGGGCAAAACCCGCTCCCGCATGGCGGTGGACACATCCAGGGGAGACTGCAGCATGCGAAGTTGCCGTCCAATTTCCAGCCAGCGTACGGCGTCGGGGGGCGCAGGTTGCAGAAACAATTGCACCAGTTCCATTTGCGCAGCCACCCGTGTCTGCAGCATTTGCAGTTCCGGCGCCATTTCGGCGACCACGGCAAGCGCAGACTCCACCTGAACCAGTGCGTCGACCACTGCCTGCAGCAAATCTGGCCAACGTGCACCGGTGACGCTCCAGTCCATCCGTTCAAGACGCTCGCTCTCGGGAAAGCGCGCCACCAAGGCTTCTGCACTCTGCTGCAAGGCGGCGGCGAGCGCGGCCCATGGTGCCAAGCCGCGCGCCACCGATTGCGTGACTGTTTCCAAATCCCGGGCCAGGTTGCTGAGTTGTCCGGTCGACAGTTGTCGACCCAAAAACTGCACCCCAATTTCATTGAGTTGGTGTGCTTCGTCAAAAATAACCGAATGCACGGAAGGCAGCAGCTCAGCCACGCCGGATTCACGCACATTGAGATCGGCAAAAAAAAGATGGTGGTTGATCACCACCACATCTGCGCTCAGAGCCTCACGTCTGGCGCGATTCACAAAACAATTCGATGCCTGCGGGCAGCGCGACCCCAGGCAGTTTTCCCGGGTGGAGGTCACCAGCGGCTGCAGCGGCGAGCCTTCGTCCAAGGCATCCACTTCGGAGAGATCGCCGGTCTGCGTGGCATGCGACCAGCTTTCAATGCGCGCCAAATGCAACAGTGCCGAGCGCTCGTCCAAACGCCAATCCTGGCGGGCCATTTCCATCCGGTACAGGCACAAATAGCTGCTGCGGCCTTTGAGCAATGCGACGCGTACGGATAGTCCAAGGACACCGAGCAAATGGGGGATATCGCGCGAGAAAAGCTGGTCCTGCAAAGCCTTGGTCGCGGTGGAAACCAGCACCCGCAGCCCCGATAGCAGGGCCGGTACCAAATAGGCATAGGTTTTTCCAACGCCGGTGCCCGCCTCCACCACCAGCATGCCGCCGGAATCCATGACTTCGGAGACGGCTGTTGCCATTTGCAATTGACCCTCGCGTGGACGGTATTCCGCCACCGCCTGGGCCAAGGGACCGCCCGGGCGAAAACTATCCACCGTTCGCTGTGGCAATCCCATTCAGGCCGGCTCGTCGGGGATTAATTCCTGCTCAATGCGGGCGATCTCATCTCGCAGGGCCAGCCTTCGTTTTTTCAAACGCTGCATCATCAATTCGTCCACCGGGCGTTTTTCCGAAGACTGGTCAATCAGCGCATCCAGGTCTCCGTGCTCCATACGCAGGGCGATCAGGCGCCGCTGTGGAGAATTCAAATTGAGGGTCAAGGGGAAAATCGGTTAAGTTTGCAGTCGCGGCGCTGACAATTGCCGCGCCTAGGCTCGATAATACGGCGAGAACAGGGGCACAGAACAGAAAGAATCGCTTTCCAGCGCACACACCACATGGCTACATCGGGTTACAGACTTACGGCCTCCACGGGCATTCACAAAGGTGATCGCGAATACCAGCAAGACCAGGTAGCGTTGCTCAAGCATCCGCGCATGAACGGCTGCATTCTGGCCGTTGTTGCCGATGGTATGGGCGGTCGAAGCGGCGGTCGCAAGGCATCGGACCAGGTGATGATGACCGCCAAACAGTTGTTCGACCGCTATGACCCCAATACCGAGGACGCGGCGGCAATCCTGTCGCAAATCGTCCAGGAATCACATTTGGTGATCAAGCTCACCGCTATTTCTTCCGAACAGGAACCGCACAGCACCCTGGCAGCATTCATCATCAACCCGGGCGGCGACTGCCACTGGGCGCATACCGGTGATTCGCGCATTTACCACTACCACGGGAATACCTTTATCAAGCGGACCATCGACCATTCCTATGTGCAGGCGCTGGTCGACAAGGGTGAGATTACCGAGGAGCAGGCTGCGGTGCATCCGCAGTCCAACATCCTGATGGGATGTCTGGGCACCGACAGTGATCCGCCACTGAGCCAGCATTTCATCCCCAAACTGAGCGCTGGCGACTCACTCATGGTCTGCAGCGATGGCGTGTGGCACTACTTTAAGGACGGCGAGATTGGCTCGGTGCTATCGACCCTGTCCGCCCGCGAGGCTACCGAATTCCTGATCGAAAAAGCCCGCTCACGGGCGCGTGGCGGCGGCGACAACCTGTCCATTATTGTGGTCAAACTGGAACCACTGGACTAAGCGTTACGGCGGAACGGGCAAAGGTTTAGCGGATTTGCCCGACTTTTCGGCCAGGCGCTTGGCCATTTCCAGGCGTTTTTTCTCCGCGTTGGCTTGTTTGCTCTCATAGCGTGCGCGGGATTGCGCTTGCTCCTCGGGCGTTGGACCTTCGGGAGCGCCTGGAGAAACAGGTGCCAAGTCCGATGCCGCTCTGGCAGCATGTTCGGCCTGTTTTTCTTGTTGCGCCTGAAGTTTTTCCTGGGTTCGCAAGGCGCCGTCCCCGGCTTGACTCTCTTGCTGCTTTTGCTGCCGATCCAAGGCCTTTTGATTGGCCCGCTCCAAGGCCTCGGCACCCTGCAAGCGGCGCTCGCGTGCATGAATTTGGTTTTCCTGACGCTTCAAGTCAGCCATCAAGGCGATGCGCCTGGATTTAACCTTTTTAAGGCAGTCATTGACCGCAAAACGCTGGTAACAGTCCGCCTCCTGGGCATCCAGTAGTGCACCCTCGCGTAGCCGCACGGCCTCGATACTTTGATACTCTTCAGCAGCTACCTGGCCAACGGGAATCGGCTGCGTCTGCGCCAACAGAACCACAGGGCCGCACAGGCATAGCAGACCGAGCACCCGTCGAATCATGTCAGTCCCGTGTCCACCATGCGGCGCTCCAGCGCCAGATACTCCTTGGACTGCATTTCATTCAAACGCGATACGGTGCGCGGAAATTCGTGCGCCATGGGACCTTCGATATACAGCCCTTCCGGCTCCACCTCAGCCGACAAAATGAGTTTGACGCGGCGGTCATACAGCACGTCGATCAGCCAAGTAAAACGCCGTGCTTCCGAGGCCAGGCGCACCGACATCTGCGGCACATCGCTGACAAAAACCGTATGAAAACGCGAGGCGATTTCCAGGTAGTCGTTTTGCGAACGCGGGCCGCCACACAAAGTCTTGAAGTTGAACCAGACGATGCCACCCGCCTTGCGCCAGGCACGGATTTGGCGCGACTCGATATGCAGCACCGGGTCTTCATCCTGCTGCTCGGCCAGGGCATTGAACGCATCCATCATGGCGGCGTCCGCCTCAGGGCCTAACGGGCAGTGGTAGAGCTTGACCGCCTCAAGCGTACGCGTGCGGTAGTCGGTGCCATTGTCGACACTCAGCACCTCCATGCTGCTATTGAGCAACTCAATCGCAGGCAGGATGCGATTGCGGTGCAGCCCACCGGGATATAAATCGTCGGGCTTGAAGTTGGACGTCGTGACAAAGCCCACGCCATTCGCGAACATGGCCGAGAGCAGGCGGTGCAGGATCATGGCGTCGGTAATGTCGGCCACATGAAACTCGTCAAAGCAGACCAGTTTGTAGCGCAATGCCATGCGACGTGCGAGTTCATCCAGGGGATTGACCGTGCCTTGCAGGTCGGCCAATTCGCGGTGCACTTCGCGCATGAACTCGTGAAAGTGCAGCCTGGTTTTGCGCTTCAGTGGGACCGCATTAAAAAAGCAGTCCATCAAGAAGCTCTTGCCCCGCCCGACCCCGCCGTACATGTAAACGCCGCGCGGTATATCCGGATGGTTAATCAGTTTTTTCAGGGCATTGGAGCGTTTGACCTTGTAGGCCGCCCACTCCCGCGCGCAACGCTCCAGTGCCTCCACCGCACGCAGTTGCGCCGGATCAGCCTGGTACCCACGCGCGGCCAATTCCGCTTCGTAGGTTTTCTTGACGCTATTGGGCAAGGCTAGAAATTCAGCGTGCGCTTGTCCACGGCCAAAGCGGCTTCCTTGGTTGCCTCGCTCAGGCTGGGGTGCGCGTGGCAGATGCGTGCAATGTCTTCGGCACTGGCTTTGAACTCCATCGCCACCACGGCCTCAGAGATCAGTTCGCTGGCCTGTGGGCCGACGATATGCACACCCAGGATTTCGTCGGTTGTGGCATCTGCCAGGAACTTGACAAAACCGGTGGTGTCACCCAAAGCGCGGGCGCGACCATTGGCCAGGAAGGGGAAGGAACCGGCCTTGTAGGCCACGCCGTCCGCCTTCAACTGCTGCTCGGTGCGACCGACCCAGGCAATCTCGGGGCTGGTGTAAATCACCCAGGGAATGGTGTTGAAGTTGACATGGCCATGCTGACCGGCAATGCGCTCGGCAACTGCAACGCCCTCTTCCTCGGCCTTGTGCGCCAGCATCGGGCCGCGCACCACGTCGCCGACCGCCCAGACATTGGGCAGGTTGGTTTTGCAGTCGCCGTCCACTTCAATGGCACCACGCTCGTCGAGCTTGAGGCCCACTGCATCCGCCGCCAAGCCGATGGTGTTGGGCACGCGACCGACCGATACGATGAGCTTGTCGACTTCCAGCGTCTGCGCCTCGCCCTTGGCGTTGGTGTAAGCCACCGACACGCCCTTCTTGCCGGATTTGATGTCACCGACCTTGACGCCAAGTTCAATCTTCAGACCTTGCTTGGTGAAGGCTTTGTGGGCTTCCTTGGCAACTTGCTCGTCAACTGCACCCAGGAAGGTCGGCAGACCTTCAAGAATGGTGACTTCGGAGCCCAAACGGCGCCAGACCGAGCCCATTTCCAGACCAATCACGCCGGAACCGATCAGACCCAATTTCTTGGGCACAGCGCCGATTTTCAACGCGCCGTCGTTGGACAATACGTTGACTTCATCAAATGGCGTGCCAGGCAGCGCACGGGCGTTGGAGCCCGTGGCCACAATGATGTGCTTGCCGGTGACGGTTTCTTCTGCGGCACCAGCGACTTTGATTTCGTAGCCCGCCTCAGACGCCTTCACGAAGGAACCGCGTCCGTGCAGGAAGGTGATCTTGTTTTTCTTCAGCAGGTACAGAATGCCGTCGTTGTTTTG
>CAIQEX010000700.1 GCA_903870955.1 uncultured beta proteobacterium | reverse complement strand
CGTGCGACTCTACACTTTTTTGCCCCTCCCGCAAACGTAAAAACCTCACCGTCAACAAATGGTCCGAGGCTTAACCTCCAACCGGCTCCGTAAAACAAATGAGAAGGGTGCCCACTCGGCACCTCGTCCGAGCAAAAGGGGCTCTCCCCACCAGGGCACAAGAACAACACCAACCCCAAGGTAGCGCAGATTCGTGCCGATGTTGTGCGGCAGATGAAGGGGCTCTCGGTTGTCAAGGTCAAGATTTACGACCTGCAAGGCATCACGATTTTTTCCACCGAGGAAAATCAGATCGGTGAAGACAAGAGTGATGACGATGGCGTGAAGGACGCCATAGCCGGAAAAGTGGTGAGCGAGATTGCATTTGAAAACCACTTCGACTCCTTCGAAAAGGTCATCAACGACCGCAACCTGATCTCCAGCTATATCCCCATCCGCACCGATGACAGTCACCCGCCGGAAGGCGTTTTCGAGGTCTACTCCGACGTGACCGACTACGTGACCGAATTGAACCAGACCTCCTGGGAAATCGTCGGTGTCGTGCTCGGCTGTCTGAGCCTGCTCTACGTGTTTTTGTATGCCATCGTGCGCCGTGCCGATATCACCTTGCGTGCCCAGGCGCAGGAAGTCAGCCGTGGCCATGAAGCCATGCTGGCCCATCAGGCGCTGCACGACCCATTGACGGGCTTGCCCAACCGCGAAAGCCTGTCGCGCCAATTGGCGCTGCTGCTGTCAACCCTGCGTATCAGCGGGAACAAGTGCGCCGTGCTCTGCCTCGGACTGGACGGTTTTAAGGAAGTCAACGACTCGTTGGGGCACCAACTCGGCGATGCCGTCCTGGTCAAGGTGGGCAAGCAGTTGAAAGAGGCCTTTGGCGAAGGCCATATCACGGCCCGCATGGGGGGCGATGAATTTGTTCTCACCATCACGGGAACGGCTAGCGCGCTGGAATTGGAGCGCCTGGTGATGGCTATTGAGCGGGCGCAAAAGGCGGTGTCGGGACAGTCGATCGACGTCAACGGCCACGAGTTGTCCCTTTCTGCCAGCGTCGGCGTGGCCATCTATCCGGACGACGGGATGGATGTGGCCGAGTTACTGCGCGCCGCTGACGTGGCGCTCTCGCATGCCAAGAAGGAAGGGCGCAAACGCTACCGATTCCATGCAGCGGGCATGAATGAGCGCGCATTGGACATGCTGCTGGTCGAGCGCGATTTGCGCCGCGCCCTGGAAGAAAACCAGTTTGTGCTGTATTACCAACCGAAGGTGGACCTGCGAAGCGGACACATCACTGGCGCTGAGGCCCTGATCCGCTGGCAGCATCCGACGCGGGGCCTGGTCGGGCCGTTCCACTTTATTGGGGTTGCAGAAGAGCGTGGCCTGATCGTCGCGCTGGGAGATTGGGTGATGCAGGAAGCCTGCCGCCAGAACATCAGCTGGCAGCAGCAGGGCATGGCGTCGATTCCAATTGCCATCAATTTGTCTGCCGTGCATTTCCAAAAGCCCAGCTTGCTGGCCGATGTGGAGCACACGCTGTATGCGCACGCGCTACCGGCCAACTGCCTGGAACTGGAACTTACCGAGAGCTCCATCATGCAGGATGCTGCCGTCACCATCGCCACCATGGACCGGCTTAAAGAGGTGGGCGTGGTGCTGGCGCTGGATGATTTTGGTACCGGCTATTCGAGTCTGAGCCAACTCAAAGGCCTGCCGCTGGACAACCTGAAACTGGACCAGTCATTTGTCCGTGGTTTACCCGATGACGGTGATGATCTGGCCATCTGCACCGCCGTCATCGCCATGGGGCGGGCGCTGGGACTGAAGGTGATTGCCGAGGGCGTGGAAACAACAGAACAACTGGCGGTACTGCGCAAATTGGGCTGTGATGTGGGGCAGGGCTATTTGTTCGCACGGCCGATGCCGGCACAGCAGTTTCTTGAATTTATGCGAAGGCATGACGATAGTGAAGTCACCGCCTTTTCAGCGTTGTAGTCCAGACGGAGTATTCAGGCTGCGGTGTTGGACTCTGGTGCCACTTGCAGGGCTTCCAGAAAACGCGACACCATGTTGTAGGCCGCAATCACACCGACAAGTTCCACCAAGGCCTGTGTGGAATTCAACGCCACCTGGGCTCGCGCAAAGCTGGCATCGCTGACCTGCACATTGCGCGTCATCTCCAGGGTCAATTGCAT
>CAIQEX010000699.1 GCA_903870955.1 uncultured beta proteobacterium | reverse complement strand
TGCAGGTGTGGTTCGCCACGGTTACGTGAAATGACAACGCAACAATGACCGACTGCTACCAGCCCATCTCTGACGGCCGGTTCGAAAATTCGTAAGACTGCTCCTGGCTCTTGGCGGGTGCTCGAATCGGTGAAATCATCGCCAGAAAGCTGACCCTGAAACACAGGGTTGAACGGCTGGTATGGAGCAGGCAAATCGGACACCTCTAAGACCGGTATCAGCCCATCAAAGCCATTCCCGGCAAGAACCCCAATGACTTCTAACGTAGCACTGCAGCCCCAGGTGGTGATCAACTAGGGCCAGTTCCTAACGCTGTTGGGTCTGCCAGTTCGGGTGCACCCAGGCCGGTGCTTTGGACGGTGGCAGTGCCTGGCCTTTGATGGCGTCGGCGATCTTTTCGGCCATCATGATGGTGGGCACGTTCAGGTTGCCGCTGACGATCAGCGGCATGATGGATGCATCGCAAACGCGCAGGTTTTGCACGCCATGCACGCGGCCCTGTCCGTCCACCACGGCCATCTCGTCCGTGCCCATGGCACAGGTGCAACTCGGGTGGTAGGCGGTCTCGGCACTGGCGCGAATGTGGGCATCAATCTGCTCGTCCGTTTGCACGTCCTTTCCGGGCGAAATCTCTTCACCGCGAAACACGTCAAAAGCCTTTTGTGCAAACACCTCGCGCGTCAGGCGAATGGCCGCGCGGAACTCTTTTTTGTCCTGCTCGGTGCTCATGTAGTTGAACAGGATGGTGGGGGCGTCCAGCGCACTTTTGGTTTTGATCCGCACGTGGCCACGGCTGGTAGAGCGCATCGGTCCGACATGGGCCTGAAAGCCATGTCCTTCGACCGGCGACTTACCGTCGTAACGCACAGCCATGGGTAAGAAGTGGTATTGCAAATCCGGGTGCTTGACACCGGCATCGCTGCGGATAAAGCCACCCGACTCAAAGTGGTTGGTGGCCCCGAGGCCGGTGCCAAAAAACAGCCACTCGGCACCGATGGTGGCCATCTTCACCGGCTTGGTGGCGGCGTACAGCGTGATGGGTTGTTTGCATTCGTACTGCACATAGGTTTCCATGTGGTCCTGCAGGTTCTCGCCCACACCCTTGAGCGTGGCCACCATCTCAATACCCAGCGGTTGCAGGTGCTCCGGGTTGCCGATGCCCGAGAGTTGCAACAACTGGGGTGAGTTGATGGCGCCGCCGCTCAAGATCACTTCTCGGCGGGCGCGGAATTGCACCAACTTCCCATCCTGTTCCACTTCGATACCGATGGCGCGCGGCTTGGCATCGCCAATGGCTTTGCCTTCAAACAGCAGGCGTGTGGCCAGCGTATTGGGCTGCAGCATCACGTTGCCGCGCTTCAAGGCCGGACGCAGATAGCCCATGGCCGTGCTCCAACGGCGGCCCTTGTAGGTGGTCATGTCCATCGGGCCGAAGCCTTCCTGCTGGTACCCATTCATGTCGGCGGTGTAGGGGTAGCCGGCTTGTTGTCCGGCCTCGATGAAGGCGTTGTACAGCGGGTTGGTGCAGTTGCCGGTATGCACATGCAGGGGTCCATCCGCGCCACGGTAATCGTCGCTACCTATTTCGCGCGTTTCCGACTTTTTGAAGTACGGCAGGCAGTGGGCATAGGTCCACTCTGGCAAATTATGTTTCTCGGCCCAACCGTTGTAATCCTCGGCGTTGCCACGGATATAGACCATGCCGTTGATGCTGCTGGAGCCGCCAATTGTTTTGCCGCGTGGGCAGTGCACGCGGCGGTTATCCAGGCAGGGCTCGGGCTCGGACTCATACATCCAGGTGTAGCGCGGGTTGGCCATCGGGTAGGCAAAGCCGCTGGGCATGTGGATGAAGAGGTTGTGGTCCATCGGGCCGGCCTCGATCACCAGAATTTTGGTGTTCAGGTCCTCGCCCAGGCGATAGGCCAGCACGCTGCCAGCCGATCCGGCGCCAATGATGATGTAGTCGTATTCGGTATTCATAGAAAAGATTCCCTGCCTGTCTCGGTCACTGCCTCTCAAACGCTGTGCTTAAAAGCTGCCTTTAAGCGCTGAATCGGCCCATCAGCGGTAGCCGGTCGCCACCTCGCCCATTTCCACATACACCGTCTTCAATTGGGTGTAGTGGTCCAGCGCGGCCATGCTGTTTTCAGAGCCGATGCCGGATTCGCCGACCCCGCCAAATGGCATCTCAATCGGCGTGATGTTGTAGTTGTTGATCCAGCAAATGCCCGCCTTGAGTTGCGCTGCCACACGGTGGCCTTTTTGCAAATTGGTGGTGAAGACACCAGCGGCCAGGCCGAAGCGCGAGTTGTTGGCGCGGGCTACTGCCTCAGCTTCGGTGTCGAAGGTCAGCATGGACAGCACCGGGCCGAAGATTTCTTCGCGCACGATGCGCATGTCATCCTGGCAGTCGGCAAAGATGGTCGGGGCGACAAAATTCGTGCCTTGTCCGGCCACGGCAACCCGTTCACCGCCGCAGACCAGGGTGGCGCCTTCCGCAATGCCGCTGGCGATGTAGTCCATCACTTTGGCGGTGTGGGCTTCTGAAATCAGTGCGCCGACTTCGGTCTCGGGGTTCATCGGGTCGCCGACGCGCAGCAGCAGCG
>CAIQEX010000698.1 GCA_903870955.1 uncultured beta proteobacterium | reverse complement strand
TGAGGCCGGCGTTTACAACGACGAAGCTGTGCTCGATGCGGACCACTTCAGCGGTGATGACTTCACCGGTGCGCATTTCCGAGCGTTGCAATGATTCTTCAAATAGGGCTGCGAAAGATTCTGACATGTGTTTTGTAGCTCGCGCTACGGGGTTAAGTTATCGAACCCCAGGGCTGGTGCGCTGACGCGCGAAAAGAGCTCTGGGGACCAAAATTCGCAAAGCCGTGAAGCTTTGCGGGTTACCCTTCAAGCGGACCTGAAAGGTTGTTTGCCTTGCCACCATTCCAACACCTGTTTCACGGTGGCTTGCACCGTCAAATCGGAATTGTCCAGGAGCTTGGCATCTACTGCTGGCTTCAATGGCGCAACGCTGCGGGACGTGTCCCGTGCGTCACGCGCCTCTAAATCAGCGCGAAGACTGTCGAGTGTAGCGGGAATTCCCTTTGAAATCAACTGCTTATAGCGGCGTTCCGCGCGGCAGGCAGCACTTGCCGTCAGAAATACCTTCAGCGGTGCATCGGGAAATATCACGGTACCCATGTCACGCCCGTCAGCCACAAGGCCCGGCAGCTTGCGAAAATTGCGCTGAAAGTCGACCAGCGCTTCGCGCACCATCGGAAAAGCCGACACGCGGGAGGCATTCATACCGGCGTCTTCGGTCCGAATGGCCTCGCTGACATCTTCACCATTGAGAAGAATGCGGCTTCCTTCAAAACGGATGGGCAATGCGCGGACGATATCGGCAATTTTTTGTTGCTGAGCCACTTCGAGGGAAATTCCAGCCCGCGTCGCGGCCAGTCCCGTGATGCGATACAGCGAGCCCGAGTCGAGAAAGTGGTAGCCCAGCTGTTCGGCCAAAACTGCGGCCAGCGTGCCCTTGCCGGAAGCGGTAGGGCCATCCATGCACAGCACCGGTATGTTCAAGGTATCAGCCCGGGACACTGAAAACAGTGTCTCAAAATAGTCCGGAAAAGTCTTGGCGACACATTTCGGGTCTTCGATGCGAACCGGAATGCCCGCTGGGTTGAATGCCGCCAATGAAAAGCACATGGCAACGCGGTGGTCATCATAGGTGTGGATGGAGCCAGCTTTCCATTCCGCAATGTTTGCCGGCGGCGTGACCTGAATGAAGTCGGCGCCTTCTGTCACGCTCGCACCCAGTTTGCGCAGTTCTGTGGCCATGGCCGCGATGCGGTCAGTTTCCTTGACACGCCAGCTTGCAATATTGCGCAAGGTGGTAGTGCCATCTGCATACAAAGCCATGATGGCCAGCGTCATGGCTGCATCGGGAATGTGGTTGCAGTCCAGATCGATCGCTTTGAGTGGCCACGAGCCACGGCGAACGTGCAGCCAGTTTGGGCCACTCTCCACGTGTGCGCCCATCATCCGCGCAGCGTCCACAAAGCGGATATCGCCCTGGATGGAGTCGGCGCCAACGCCCTGAACCCGGATGCCGCTCAGACCCCCGATGCCATGGGCAATCGCGCCCAAAGCAATGAAGTAGCTGGCGCTGGATGCGTCGGCTTCAACATGCAAATCGCCGGGGGAACGTAATTTGCAACCGGCGGGAATCGTAAAGCGCTGCCATCCATCGCGCTGTACTTGCACGCCAAAGCGCGCCAGCAGGTTGAGGGTGATTTCGATATAGGGACGCGAAATCAGTTCACCTACCACCTCGATAACCACATCCTTCACGGCAACCAAAGGCAGCGCCATCAACAGTGCGGTCAAAAACTGGCTGGAAACATCACCACGAACCTGAATCGGTTGGTCAACTTTTAATGCCGGATCGCCAATGCGCAACGGTGGAAAACCGTCGTTGCCAAGGTAGTCGATGTGGCAACCCAATTGGCGCAAGGCATCCACCAAATCACCAATAGGGCGCTCGTGCATGCGTGGAATCCCACCCAACTCAAAGTCACCACCCAACACCGCCAGAGCGGCTGTCAGAGGACGCATTGCAGTGCCCGCGTTGCCCAGAAATAGCTTGGCTTGCTGGTTAGCTAGTTTGCCGCCTAGCCCGGTAATTGTTACGGTGGATTCACTTTGCGTGATCGCGCAGCCCAGGGTTTTAAGTGCCACCAGCATGACACGGGTGTCGTCGCTATCCAGCAAGTCATGGATCGTGGTAACACCGTCACACAACGCGGCCAGCAACAAAACCCGGTTGGAAATGCTCTTGGAGCCTGGCAAAGTGACCGCGCCAGCCGCCGCAGTTAACGCAGGGAGGTCCAAAAATTCAGTGGAATACATCAGCTTTTATTTCTCGCGTTCATGCTCCAGTGCGCACGGGTCATGCTGGCTTGTTCTACCAACTCCTCGAGCGCTTGTGCATTACCACTGGAAATCATGAGTTCCAGTGCCTGGAGGTTGCGTTGGAATTTTTGACTTTGCGCCAGCAATTCTTCGCGGTTTGCCAGCAATATGTCGCGCCAGACCTTGGGGTCGCTGGCCGCAATACGGGTGAAGTCTCTGAAGCCAGGGCCTGCCAAAGAAAGATAGTCTTGTCCCTCGGGTTGACCCGAAATGGCATTCATCAGCGCAAAGGCGATCAGGTGCGGCAGGTGGCTGACAGCCGCATAAGCCGCATCATGTTTTTCGGGACTCATGGTCAAAACCTTGCAGCCCAGGCGCGTCCACAACTCCGTGGCTTGTTGAAGTTGAGCCGGCAGCGTGCGATCGATCGGCGTGAGGATGACTTGTTTGCCGCCATACAAATCGGCATCGGCGTTTTCCACGCCAGCAGATTCCTTGCCGCAAATGGGGTGTGCAGGTACAAACAGTCCGACGTGCTCACGCAGGCTGCGCCGTGCGGCATCGATGACATCGCGCTTGGTCGACCCAACGTCCATGATCAACATGTCTGGTGTCACCAGATGTTTGATGGCTTTAAAGCTGGCTTCCGTGGCAGCGACGGGTACCGCGATGAGCACGATATCAGCCCCCGATACTGCGAGCAGTGCAGACGGAGCTTCGACGTCAATAATCCCCATGTTGCGGGCTCGCTCGGTGGTGCTGGGCGACTTGCTGTAGCCCACCACCCGTTTGACCAGACCGGCTTTTTTCAAGGCCAGGGCAAAAGAGCCCCCCATCAAGCCGCATCCGATTAATCCCAGTTGTTCAAACATGGTGCTTCCTGTGCATAAGGAGGTCAATCAGCCAGGGGATAGGTCCCCAGGACTTTGTAGAAGGCACAAATCCCACGCAAATCTTGCAGGGCGGCGGCAACATTGGGCTCCGACGGATGCCCTTGCAAATCAATGTAGAAAAAGTATTCCCATTGGCCGGAACGGGCCGGTCGTGATTCAAAACGTGTCATGGAGACGCCGTGCAACTTGAGGGGCACCAACATGTCATGGACTGCACCGGGACGATTGGGTACGGATACCACCAGGCTGGTGCAGTCCTTGCCCGAGGCCTGGGGTGCTGGCATAACCGCCGGCAAGCAGACCATCACAAAGCGTGTGCGGTTGAAAGCCTCATCCTGAATCGCTTGGGCGGCAATATGCAGGCCGAACTCGGCACCAGCGCGCTCGCTGGCAATACCCGCCCAGTTTGGGTGAATGGATGCCAGACGGGCGCCTTCTGCATTGCTGGACACAGCGCGGCGTTCCGCATTGGGCAGATGGGTGGTCAGCCACTGCTGGCATTGGGCGAGTGCTTGCGGATGCGCTAAAACCACCTCAATGTCTTCGAGCGAGGCCGTGGTGCGCAGCAGGTGGTGACGCACCAGAAGGCTGATTTCACCGACGATATGCAGGGGAGAATTCAGCATCAGGTCGAGCGAGCGGGTGACTACACCTTCGGTACTGTTTTCTACCGGAATGACGCCAAATTCAGCAGCGCCCGAAGTCGCTGCATGGAACACTTCGTCAAAGTTATTGCAGGGCACATGCTGGATGCTGGAGCCGAAAAAGCGCAATGCCGCTTCTTCGCTATAGGTTCCCTTGGGGCCGAGAT
>CAIQEX010000697.1 GCA_903870955.1 uncultured beta proteobacterium | reverse complement strand
GCTGACGCTTTCGAGCTACGCTTTGGTGGCTTTGCGCCGCGACCATGTGGCGGCCACTGAGGCTGCCATCAAGTATTTTGTGCTCGGTGCGATGGCATCGGGTTTCCTTTTGTACGGCATGTCGATGCTGTATGGCGCGACCGGTTCTCTCGACATCACGGCCGTCTTCAAAGCCATTGCCTCCGGTCATGTTCAGCACCAGGTGCTGATCTTCGGTCTGGTGTTCATCGTCTGCGGCCTGGCTTTCAAGTTGGGTGTTGTCCCGTTCCATATGTGGATCCCTGACGTCTACCAAGGTGCTCCCACCGCGATTACGCTCATGATTGGCGGCGCGCCAAAACTAGCCGCCTTTGGCATGACCATTCGCCTGCTGGTGGAAGGTATGTTGCCCTTGGCCATCGACTGGCAGCAGATGCTGCTGGTGCTTTCCGTCGGCTCGTTGGTGCTGGGTAACTTTGCCGCCATCATGCAGACCAATGTCAAGCGCATGTTGGCGTTCTCAACCATTTCGCAAATGGGCTTTGTCCTGTTAGGCCTGATGTCCGGTGTCGTGAACGGCAACACCCTGCATGCGGCCAATGCCTACAGTTCTTCCATGTTTTACGTCATCACCTATGTGCTGACGACTCTGGCCAGCTTCGGCGTATTGCTGTTGCTGTCCCGTGAAGGTTTTGAGAGTGAAGAAATCTCTGACTTTGCCGGCTTGAACCAGCGCAGTCCGTTGTATGCAGGCATCATGGCCATTTCCATGTTTTCGCTGGCAGGCATTCCACCCCTTGCCGGTTTTTACGCCAAGCTTTCCGTCCTGCAGGCACTGATTGCCACGGGTATTCCGGCCTATCTGTACCTGGCCGTGTTTGCGGTCATGATGTCCCTGATTGGGGCCTTCTACTATCTGCGCGTCATCAAGGTGATGTACTTCGACGCACCCATCACGGCCAGCAATGTGGTGGCCAGCACCGATGTACGGGTTGTCTTGTGCCTTAATGGCGCATTGATTGTGTTGTTAGGGTTGATGCCAGGCGGCCTGATGGCACTGTGCGCGCAGTCTGTTTTGCAGATGCTCGGAAGCTGACCCGCCCACTGCTTTGACCTTCCAAATCCGGGCTGCAATCTGATTGCAGCCCGTTTTTCATTGAAAAGGGAAACTGTCTTTGAATAAGCCCGCAAATGCCCATCTGGTCGAGACCCAAAAATCCTCGCATGAGGTTTTCAAGGGTCGTTTTTTGCACGCCTTTCGAGACCTTGTGACATTGCCAGACGGTGGTGAAGCCGTGCGTGAATATGTGGTGCATCCGGGTGCCGTGATGATTATCCCGCTGCTACAGGACGCGCAGGGCGATTGGCGCGTGGTGCTAGAGCGTCAGTACCGCTACCCGGTGGGTCAGGTGATGATTGAATTTCCCGCCGGCAAACTCGATCCGGGTGAGTCGATTGCAGCGTGCGCGCAACGCGAACTGTTGGAAGAAACGGGCTATACCGCAAAGGAGTGGGCGCGTGCCGGCCTGATGCATCCCGTGATTTCTTACTCAACCGAGTTCATCGATGTCTGGTTTGCACGCGGGTTGACGCCTGGAAATCAGCAACTCGATGCAGGTGAGTTTCTAGATGTGTTTAGCGCTTCTCCCGAAGAGTTGCTGCAGTGGTGCATGCAAGGCAAGGTGACCGATGCGAAAACCCTGGCGGGCGCTTTATGGTTGCAGAATACGCTGAATGGTTCATGGTCGCTGAATTGGCAAAGTTCCCAAAACTTGCCGGTGCGTTGAATACCTTGTTATGAAAGTTCTGGATTTGCAATGTGCCATGGGGCATACCTTCGAGGGCTGGTTTGCCTCGGAGGACGATTTTGTTTCCCAGCTTGCGCGCTCCCTGGTGCAATGCCCATTGTGTGGTGATGCGGATGTTCACAAAAAGCTCAGCGCACCCCGTTTGAACTTATCGACCAGTCGGCAGGAAAAGCATGCCGAAATTGAAGTAGTCGCTGCGCCGTCTGCACAGGAAAAACCGATTGCTGCAGCATGGTTGGAACTCGCACGACGCATTGTCGCGAACTCGGACGACGTGGGCGAACGCTTTGCCGAGGAGGCGCGCAAGATGCACTATGGCGAAATTGAAGAGCGCGCCATCCGCGGCAAGACGACGCTGGATGAGGCCCATGCTTTGCTGGACGAGGGCATCGATGTGCTTCCCATGGTATTGCCACCGGGCGCCAAGGAAACCCTGCAGTAGAAAACGGCAGGGGTCCAGTTTGGCATACCAGGATCAGGGATAGAGACCACGGAGTTCGCGTGCCCGCAGGATGCGGGTACAGGCCACGATAAAGGTGGCGGTGCGCAAACTGACCTTTTTGTCCTGCGCCACGGACCAGACGCCAGCAAACGCTTCTTTCATGATGCGCACCAAGCGGGCATTGATCTCGTCTTCGGTCCAGAAGAAACTGGAGAAATCCTGCACCCACTCAAAATAGCTGACCGTCACACCGCCTGCGTTGGCGATCACGTCTGGCAAAACCAGGATATTGCGCTCCCGAAGGATGTCGTCAGCCTCCGGAGTGGTCGGGCCATTGGCACCTTCGATGACCATGCGCGCTTTGATACGGCCGGCGTTGCCGGCGTTGAGTTGCTGTTCCAGCGCAGCAGGAATAAGAATGTCGCAGTCGACATCCCAGAAAGCTTCATTGGCCATTTTTTCGGCAGCGCCAAAACCAGCCACGGTCCCCTGTTTCGCGACATGCTCGAGTAAGGCTGGCACATCCAAACCGGATTCCTGATAAATCGAGCCACCGTGGTCTTGCACCGCCACAATGCGCGCACCCGCCTGAGCGAACAATTTGGCGGCAATGCCGCCCACGTTGCCAAAACCCTGAACGGCAATGCGCGCCTTAGAAATGTCCAGACCAATGTGGTTTGCTGCTTCGACTCCCACGGTATAGACACCGCGCCCG
>CAIQEX010000696.1 GCA_903870955.1 uncultured beta proteobacterium | reverse complement strand
TTTTACTTGGAAACAATCGACTGGCAAATTCGCCTCGTGGATGGGCACGCCACAGCGCCTTTTCAGTCACTCTGCTTGGCACATACGGCTTTGAAACCGGCCTCGTACGCGGTGTTGGCTGGCACCTCCTTCCACAGGCCCTCTCTTTCCACCGAAACGATAGTCCTGCCCGTTGCCATGGGTTCAAGGTAGGTTTCAAGCGAGAGCACACGGGTCAAACCCTGTTTGCAGTCGTAGGCAACCCGGGAGCGGCGCGACATCTCGCTGCCCTCATCGCGCTCTTTGAGGTCGGTGAGTTCCCAGACCACACGGGTGGAGCCGGTTTGAAGGACGGTGGCGGGATCAATGTAGAAAGTGCCCTCGTCGGTCTGGCCCATCTCGACCCAGCCGGCGCGGGCACCGCTCACAAGCATGAGTAGGGAAATTAACAGCAACAAAAATGTCTTCATATCAGTTAATAGACCTCATTGGCCGAGGTACGCTGCGGGAGTCAAAATCGGCGGGCCTAGCCAAGGGCTCATGACCAGTAAGTCGGCATTGCTACTACTTCGCCTGACTCCAGCGCATGCATAAAAGCACGATGCAGCATGGACCCTACCCGCCTCCCATGCCTGCAGAATCTCCAGGTCTACCGCATCGTACTTGGCGACTTTTTTCATACGTTAGCCGTGTACGCTGGCATATTCTCTCGCCGTCGGCAGCCTGCGGGGGAGCCTTTGGGCTACTGGAAGGGTTACCTCCCATCCCAAGCAAGCAAGCCATATTGACCGGGGGATCGCTTTGTGCGCGGTGCGGTAATAGCTCACCATGCGACGGCTGATGCCAAGCGCATCCGCAGCACCAGAAAGTGAAAGCTTGTTACGCTGCATCCAGCCTCCAAACATCTCATGGCTGACCTCATCCGACTGCTCTTTCGCCCAGGCATAAACGTTGTCTGGCCCGAGCTCGGTATCAAACCACTCGATACTTGATCCATCGGTGTGCACCTTGCGAAATACCTCTGGCTTTCTAATTTCGGCAAACGCCTCCCAACTCATCACATGAGACAGATCGACTTCCAGCACTTCACCAGTGCTCCAAATAGTGCTCAAGCGGTAGGGCTCCAACGCACTTACAGATTTAAGTTTTGGATGAAAAAATTCGCTCATGGGTTGTACCTCTGCCACTCGTTCAATAGAAATGCCTTTTGTCCCGCGATCCAATTTCAACTATTGCGTCCCTGCCATCGCGCAGCACAACATGAACGTGAGGCGGCGGATGGTCCCCCAGGTACATCAAGACGCGGCAATCGGAGAACCTTTGCAAAGTTGGCATAAAGATCAGTATAGAGCAACTATTGCACTACCAAGCAACTTAAAGACCTTGAACTTAACGGGCACTTCTAACGTCGCCCCAAGCGCGCGGGAAAGTGCCCGCACCCACAGATATTCCATTGACGGAATATTCCATAGAGGCTATTCTTCATGGATGAAATGGAATGTTGAGTACACCGATGAATTCGGCGATTGGTGGCGTGGCCTAGCCGAAGATGAACAGGAATCGCTGGATGCATCTGTACGTTTGCTGGAAATTCGCGGTCCGAACTTGGGTTTTCCTCACAGTAGCGGGGTCAACAACTCCAAACATAGCCACATGCGTGAATTGCGCACTCAGCACGATGGGCGTCCGTTTCGAACCCTGTATGCGTTCGACCCTCGGCGTTCGGCCATATTGTTGATAGGTGGAGACAAGACTGGAAACGACCGCTGGTACGACGTGCACATTCACATCGCGGATGGACTCTACGATGATCACTTAGAGCAACTTCGAAAGGAAGGACAGTCCAATGGCTAACAAATATTCAGAACTGCGTTCACGCATGACACCCCAATCACAAGCGCGGGCCGGGGCCAAGGCTCAGACGATGCTTGCCGAAATGCCGCTTAACGAACTGCGTCAAGCCCGTGGATTGTCCCAAAAGATGTTGGCCGAAGTTCTGCACGTCCAGCAGCCATCAATCGCGAAGATGGAGAAACGCACGGACATGTACCTTTCGACCCTACGCAGTCACATCGAAGCGATGGGTGGACAGTTGGAGGTGGTAGCGCGCTTTCCGGATGGAGCGGTCAAAATCAGCAATTTCGGCGACCTTGGTCCCGCCGCATCATCGTTAACTTCATAGAACTGCGCCTGGAGCCACAGCGAAGTACGCAAAAACCAGTGCCTACTGATTTATCAAGATAAACCAAGCGGCAAGTAAAGGGTCATTGGCGCATCCGCACAAGGGACGAAGCCGTATCGCTCGTAGAACGCCTTCGCGCCTTCATCTTTTGCAACCACCAGCAGCGGGTAGGCGCCAACAAGACTGCGGGCATGCAGACATCTGTCAACGGCACAACCAATCAGAACCTCGCCCAATCCGGCTCCGCGGCTTTCAATATCGCGTGCCATGCGCCCCATGCGAAAGCACGGAACCGGGTAGCGCGGCAGTTTTTTGCGTTCAGTGTCACTGAGTTGTTGCGCATCTATTTGTGCCGCACTGAGCGTATAGAAACCCAGGATCTTGCTTGGCACAGCCTCATCCACCATCACAAAGACGGTGCTGATACCTTTTGAATTCTGCTGTGCTGCGTATTTGTGCAAGTAATCATCGAGAGCCGGCACCCCACAACGAAAGGCAGCGCGATCGTGCACCCTGACATCAAGAACCTGCTCTTCAAGCACGCTTGACCTTTGCCGCAGCGCTCAGCGCACCCTGCAATGCCAAGTTAGGACTGAATGCGCCATTGATCGCTGCGTTGAAGGCAAGAAAATCTCTTTTGGACAGCGTCACGCGCGATTCCTGCTCCAACAGAGTTTGTGCTTTCTCTTTGGCTGCGCTGCGGACAAAGCCTGCCATTGTTGTACCCATAAGGCTTGCCGCGCGGGAGAAAAGCTCCTTTTCCTCAGCGTCAAGCTTTAGATCAAAACGGGCAACTGCGGTCATGAAGACTCCAAAAATAATACGGCATTTTGCCGTATCAAATCAGAGCCGTCAAACTTGAAAGTCGGAAATGAACTGACAACCTACC
>CAIQEX010000695.1 GCA_903870955.1 uncultured beta proteobacterium | reverse complement strand
GACAGGGGCTGAACGCTGTTGGCGTCCAGGCCGTTGGCTTGCAACTGCACCTGCTGTCCGTTCCACTCGATGCTATTCAAGCCCAGGCCCTTGGGTGCCAGCGGGCCGATGATGGCAAACACCCGGCCGAGGTCCGCATCCGAGCCAATGCCACGGGCACGTGCCAGATCGTCTACGGCGCGTTGCATTTGCGCCGGTGCGTCGATGACCAGTTTCACCTCGGGAAAACTGGTTTGCAGCATACTTTGGAGCGATGCCCGTTGCGCATCCAGCAAACTGCGCTGGCGCCAGGCCAGAGCGTTCAGCCCGAGTATCTGCACCACCACAAGCGCCACAACGCCCCAGCGGGTTGGGCGCCACTGCGGGCTGTGCAAGAACTGTTGCCAGGCCGAGGCCAGGCGCTTGCGCAGACGTCCGCCAGGTGAGGCACTCAACTCCAGTTGCGCCAGATTCCAGGGCGACTGCGCTGCCAGCAACATGCGCTGGGCCCCGGTCTGCAATTGCGCCTGATGACCAAAACTTTTCTCAGCCAGCGCCATTACTGCGGGTTCGGCCAGTACTTCCAAATCCTTTTGGGCCTGCACCAGTGCCAGAGTTCCCGGCAACAAGGGCAGCAGGCTGACACCCTGCGAAGTGCACAACAGCATTTGTGCCGGGCTCATGTCATCGCTGAGCAGCACCCGCGCGGTTCCAGCCAGCGTGGGCGTGCATTCGGCCACGATGCGGCTGACGCGCAGCCCGACCGATTCCAGTGCCTGCAGGCTACTCTGCAACCAGGTTCGGTCACAGGCCGCAACCCAGGCCCTTGGTGCTTCATTGGCAGGCACAGACTCTGCGGCAAAGACGGCGAAGTGCAGTTTTTCACTGTCGTCCAGCAGTTGTTCTTCCAGCACCCCGGTCAGCACACCCCGCGCGCGCACCGGCTCCAGGCGACCGGACAGAAGGCTGCGCAAGACCCGCTCAGGCAGCGTAATGTTGTGCCAGGACAGGGCCCGTGCCGGAACCACGGCCACCACTTCGGTACTTTTTGCGGCCGTCGCGGGCAGCAGGGACGCAGCCGTGCGGCCCTGGGCCGTGGCCTGCAGGCCATCCAGGGTCAGCACGTAGTCGTACTCGGCGGGAGGTGCCGCGTTGGCCAATGGAAGGGTGAGAATCAATGTGGACATGGGTTTAGGCGTTCATTGTAGGGAAGCCATGGTGGTGTCAGTCTGCACTTCACGCTGGCGCCAGATCACTTTCACTGTCGTTGCGTTGCGCTCGACCAGCGAGACCTCCTGTACGGTGCTGTCGCCCAGGCGCAAACGCCCACGGACCGCGAAGAAATGGCTGCCCACGCTGAAGTCGCTCTTATCCACCGAACGCAGTGCGCCTTCAGCCATGTTGGCTGCCTTAAACGCGTCTTCCGCGGTCTTGAAATGGCTGCTGGCACGTTGGGTCACCATCTGCCGTGCCTGCGCCATATCCACGGACGGCAGGGCGGCGTGCAGGACTTCTGCACTGGCGGTATTCAGGTTGAGCGGGGTGATGACGGGTAACAGCGTGGCATAGGGCTTCAAGGCTTGCACGGTGCTGGTTGGCAGCCCCAACCAGACCAACTGTTCCATACGGTAGGGTTTGAGGGGCGCCAGGGCCTTTACCAGACCTTGCAACTGGGTGTCGGGTTTGGTAT
>CAIQEX010000694.1 GCA_903870955.1 uncultured beta proteobacterium | reverse complement strand
GGCTGGCCAGCGATGCAGAAGGCTGGACGCAAAGCTATTTGGCGGCCTTGGAGCAGGGCGGCTTGTTGCGTCCGGTGGACCAGGCGCCACCGATCCGCCAGCAACCCCGTGTGGCGGGCGTGCTGGCCGTGCTGACCAGCGGCGTCACCCTGGGCAGCGCTGGACGCAGCGTGCAAAGCGACGGTGACCTGCTGGCCTTCTTCGAGAAGATGACCGCCTGGTATGGCGATCAGCCGGGCAAGCTGGCGCCGGTCGCCAGTTACGACACCTTGATAGTCACCACGGACTCCGGCGAGCAAGAGGTGATTCAGGTACCGGTGCCCGCCGTCCCACAACAGGCCGACTACAACCTGGGCCTGGCGCAGACCACCTACCTCAACGCCTTCAACGTGTTTGCCAAAGGGCAGAAGAATCCGGCATCGGCCAGTGCCACGGCCGACCTGGCCTTGCTGGGTCTGCAAACCCTGTTTGACATGCTGGCCAGCGATGCCTCGCAGGCCAGCATCACCGGCCCCACCGGCTATGGCGCGCAGCAGTTCCTGCCGGCCGACCAGCCGCTGCCCTATACCGTCAATTTCCAGAACGCCAGCACCGCCAGCAGCCCGGTTCACGAGGTGCGGCTGGTGGAAAAACTGGACCCGGCCTTCAGCGTCTACAGCTTCCGCCTGGGTGATATCAAGTTGGGCGATGTCACGGTGCACATTCCTGCCGGACGTGCCAGTTACCAGGGCGATATCGACCTGCGCAATTCGCGCGGCTACATCCTGCGCGTGTCGGCCGGGGTGGACCCCAACACGGCGACGGCCTCCTGGGTATTGCAGGCCATCGACCCGGACACCGGCGAAGTGCTGGTCGATGCGACCAAGGGCCTGCTGCCCGCCAACGACGCCAATGGCGCCGGCGAAGGCTTTGTCAGCTACACGATCGACCCGAAATTTGGCGTCACCACCGGACAGTCTGTGCGGGCCAGCGCGCGGGTTACCTTTGACGGAAAAGTGGCCTTCGATACGCCCGAGCTGGTGCAGACTTTTGATGGCCAGGCACCGATCACCACCGTCACCGCGCGGACGCTCACGGGCGACGCTTACGAAGTCGTTTGGACCGCCACCGACGAGCCCGGAGGCTCGGGCGTGCAGCACACCACGGTGTATGTTTCGACCGACGGCGGCGCCTGGGAAATCTGGCAGCGCCAGAGCACCGACAGCAGCGCCGTGTTCCAGGGCCAGGCCGGTCACCGCTACCAGTTTGCCGCGCTGTCGACCGACAATGCCGGCAACCGCGAACTGCCACAACAGTCGCTCAGCCTGCCCGATGACGGCACGCGCAGCAACCTCGGGTCCACGCCCTCAGTTGGCCGTACGACCATCGACACCGGAACGCCACCGGTGCCGAGCAATGCCACCTCGACCAACGTGCTGTTTGCGCAGGCGGAGGCGGGTGTGCCGGCCATCGCTGTGACGACGCGCCCTTCGCTTTACAGCACGGTGCTGGCGCCATTTGTCGCGCAGTCTTTTGCTACGGGTATCAGCACCAGTGGTGCCGACATCGGGGCGCTGGCTCTGCTGCGTCTTTCAGATGGCAGCTTTGTCGTTAGCGGTGGCGCAGACCGCGGAGCGCTCTATCGATTGGCCCCTGACGGAGGCACTGTACTGAATCCGGATGTCGACAACGGCGTGCCGGTGTACGACATGGCATTGGATGATCAAGGTCAGTTGTGGGCCACTTCGGGCGGTGGACAGTTGCTCCTGCTTGATCCGAAAACACTCTCTGTGCTCGACCGCTATGGTGAGAGCCTGACGCAGTCGTTGGCATTTGACGCCCAGTCACACGCTTTGTACGTGTCTTCGAGCAACGGGGTTGAGAAGTTCGACCTGCTGACCCGCACCTTTAGCCATTTCAGCGACTTCCGCGTCGACGATCTGGCCATAGCCCCGAACGGTCGACTGTGGGGCAGCTCATGGCCTAACCGTGGTGAGATTGTCGAGTTCGACACCGCCGGACGCCCCAGTGCGCAATTGCGCCTTGGTGCGGCGCTCGACTCGCTTGCATTCGGCGTGCAGGGGTCCACTCTCCAGGGCCTGCTCTTCATTTCAGCGCGCGAGCCCTCGGGAAGTACGGCGCCTATAAGTCTGTTTATGGTCGATCTGTCGACGATGCGCACCCTGCGCGTCGCCACGGGGCTTCAGAGTGGCGAACAATTGCTGGCTACCGCTGATGGTCGCCTGCTCATCGCCAACGGCAGCCATGTCGATGTGCTGGCGCCGGTGATTGCGCCCACGGTAACGCGCGTCAATCCACCGGACGGCACGCTGGTCGCGCTGCCGACGTCGCAGATCGAGGTGCAGTTTGACCAGGACATGCTGGCCGACGGTTCCGCCAACTCGGTAACCCTGGCGTCACAGTACGCGCTGGTAAAGGTCGACTCGGCGTTGCTGACAACAGTCCACCCTCTGACCGCCGTCTACGACAAAGCCAGTCGAACCGTCACCCTGACTTTCGAACCACTGGTGGCAGGAGATTTCGAGCTCGTGGTCTCCAGCACGGTTGCGGCGCAATCGGGGTTGCGCTTGGCCGTGGACCATATCACCCGTTTTATGGCCGTCGATAACTTCAGCACTCGGGTGGGCCTGGTGATTACCGGCACCCGTTCGTCTCGACTCGACGGCACCATTTCGTGGGATGTCACCGTGACAAACCTCGATTCTGAGCCGCTGCTGGCACCACTGCTGCTCGCGGTGGACCCCGGTCGCTACTTTGCCGGGCAAGTGACTGGCGCCGCAGATTTCGGTGGTGGCGTGTGGTTGCTCGACGTCGGCGCGGCGCTGCAGGGTGGCCGACTTCGCCCAGGGGAATCGACAACGGCGCACACCGTTACTCTGCAGACGCTTGAGTCGGTGAGCGGTCAGCGCATTGAACTCGGACAGGGAATTTTTGCAATTCCGTACCCGAATAGTCGCCCTGAGATTTCCTCGACTCCTATCACCCAAGTGTCGGTCGGCGCCGCATATTCGTACCAGATACAGGCCGTCGATCCAGATGGGGCCAACGTGCATTACATGCTGCTGCAAGCGCCCGATGGCATGCAAGTCGATTCAGCGACGGGCCTGGTGACCTGGACACCGACGGCACAGCAACCGGCAATTTCTCAGGTGATCCTGCGCGCGTACGACACCCGGGGTGCCTACGTTACACAGGCCTACACGGTCACGGTACGGGGTGGCAACTCAGCGCCGCAACTGGCGACCTTGCCTGCCGAGATTACGCTGACCGAAGGTGCGCCGTGGCACCTGGCTGTGGCCCCCTATGACGCGCAAGGCCAGGCCGTTTCGGTAATGGTCGACGGCCTGCCCGGTGGTGCCGTGTTCGATCCGCTGACGGGCAACCTGGATTGGACTCCCGGTTATGCCAGCGCGGGCCGCTATGAAGGTGTTCGCATCACCGCTTCAGATGGTGTGAATGTGGTCACCGCAACCACCACGCTGGTGGTACAACCGGCGAATGGCCTGCCGACTTTGTCGGTGGCGGGCCCGACGCAAGTGCGCGAAGGCGACCCGTTGCGGCTTCGTCTGGTCGCGACAGATCCCGAGCACGATTCGTTGATTTACACCAGCCCGTCGCTGCCCGGCGGCGCGTTGCTTGATCCGAACACCGGCATCCTGACCTGGACGCCGGGCTATGACCAGGCTGGTAGCCACGAGATCATCCTGCGCGCCAGTGACGGTCTGGGCTACGCCGAGCGTCGCGTCGTCATCGAAGTACTCAACGTCAATGCGGCCCCCGATTTTGGCAATCTGAGCAGCCTTACGGTAAACGAGGGACAGCCGATCAGTCTGCGCATCTGGCCGACTGACCCGGATAACCCGAACTTCCAAGTTCCGGATCGCATGCCCGACGGAAGCCTGTCCGGAGACTCGGTCACGCCGGCCACGGTCAGCGTCTCGGCGCTGCAATTGCCCACTGGGGCAAGCTACGACACAGACACCGGGATGTTGACCTGGACGCCCGGCTTCGACCAGTCTGGCTTGCAAACACTGCGGTTCAGCGCCATCGATGACGGAAACGGCACGGGATTGCGAAAAACCACAGAAGTCATGGTTCAGGTGCAGGTGCGAAACGTCAATCGCCCGCCGGTCATCTCATCGATCGACAATGTCTCTGTGGCCAAGGGTCAGTCAGCCTCGACACTGTTTAGCGTCTCCGACCCCGATGGCAATCCGCTTATGGTCAACGTCGATGGATTGCCTGGTTTTGGCAGCCTAGCCGATCTGGGAGGCGGTCAGTACCGGATCGACTGGGCTCCCGGCGATCAAGACCGGGGCAACTATGTGGTTACGGTCGGCGTGCGCGACAACGGGGACGGTGGCGATGCTCATGCAGTGCTGTCGGCATCACGGGCCTTCGTAGTCGGTGTCAACTCCGCCTCCGAGCCGCCTGTTCTGCGACCGATCGGTAACCAGATCGCAGTGATTGGTTCAACTTGGTCACTTCTGGTGCGCGCCAGCGACCTCGATCAAGACAATTTGACCTTCACTGCCAATGGACTGCCCGCCGGCGTTACCTTGACTCAAGGAACCGTTTATGGCACAGCGTTGCTCTCCTGGACGCCGACGGCAGACGATGCAGGTTCCTACGCCATTTCGCTGACCGTACACGACAACGGCAATGGTGGTGTTGGGCCAGTGGGTAGTTCGACGCGGCAGTTCCAACTCACCGCACGTGCAACCAATTCGGTACCGCTGTTGCTACCTATCGGCAACCAGCTACTTCAAGAAGGGCAGCCCTACACACTCGCGCTGTCGGCAACCGACGCCGATGGCGATCAATTGAGTTACGACGTCGTCAATGCGCCACCTGGCGCAACGCTCGACCCATTAACCGGTATCTTCCGCTGGACGCCAACGCTGGCACAGGCAGGTGACTACCCGGGTGTGATTTTCAAGGTCACCGATGGTGCCGCCAGCAGTGCCGAGACGGTCCTCATCACGGTCCAACAGACCAATCGGGCACCGGTCTTTTCGACCTTGCTGCCAGTTGCTGGGCAGGAAGGCGCACCGCTAAGCTTCACGCCGGTTGCAACGGATGCGGATGGCGATGCCCTTCTATACAGCCTCGTTGGAGCTTTGCCTTTCGGTGCAACGTTTAACGCGACCACCGGTCGCTTCACCTGGACGCCAGGCTACGACCAAGCGGGTCGGCACGATGTGCTGATCCGCGCGGTCGATCGCAGTGGCGCATCCGATGTGCTCACCGTTGAGATCGATGTAGCCGACACCAACCGAACGCCAGTGCTGACCGTGTCCGACCACCGTGCCACCGTCGGTTCGCGCCTGCAGTTCCAACTGATCGCGGCCGATGCCGATACCGACCAGACGCTGACCTACTCCGGCAGTGGCCTGCCGGAAGGCGCCACGATCAATGCGCAGACCGGCGTCTTTGAATGGACACCATCGGCCGGGCAGGTCGGGGACTTCCTGATCGCGATGCATGCCAGCGATGGCTTCACCACTGCTTCGCGTGGGGTGCTGGTGCGGGTCGGCGTTGTGGCGCAAGGTCCTTCAATCAGTATCGTGACCACGCCATCCTTCCCCGCCATCCCGGGGCAGGTCGTCAACGCCACAGTCCTCGCAGACAGTCTTGCGGCGATCGTATCGCGCACGCTGACGGTCAACGGTCAAGGGGTAACACTAGATGCACGAGGTCGGGCCGACATCCTGGCCGGTTCGCCTGGCTTGATGCACCTGGTGGCCGAAGCTACCGATGCCGACGGTTATGTCAGCCGCACCGAATCAGTTATCCGCG
>CAIQEX010000693.1 GCA_903870955.1 uncultured beta proteobacterium | reverse complement strand
GTCACAGGGATTGACCTGTTTAGCGCCGGCAATTTCATGGGCGGCGCCAATACCGAGGAGATCGTGATGAGCGACCCTTTTGGCGGGGTCTACAAAAAACTGGTGATCCAAGACGACAAGCTGGTGGGCGCATGCATGTATGGCGACACGGTGGACGGCAGCTGGTAATTCAAGCTGCTGCGCGATGGTCGCAGCATTGCCGACATCCGTGACAAGCTGATGTTTGGCGAAAGCAATATTGGCGACGTCGGCCACGAGGGCCACAGCAAGGCCGCCAGCATGCCGGATGACGCCGAGGTTTGCGGTTGCAATGGCGTGAAGAAGGGCACGATCTGCAAGGCCATCAAGGACAAGGGCCTGTTCACGATTGAAGAGGTGCGCAAGCACACCAAGGCCAGCGCGTCGTGTGGTTCCTGCACCGGTTTGGTCGAGCAGATTTTGATGTTCACCGCCGGTGGCGATTACTCCGCCACGCCCAAGACCAAGGCCATGTGCGGTTGCACCGAGCACGGCCACGAAGCCGTGCGCCAGGCCATACGCCAGCCACTGCCCGATGGCCGCAAGTTGCTCACCATTGCCGATGTCTACAAGCACCTGGATTGGAAGACGCCCAATGGCTGCGCCTCCTGCCGTCCAGCCATCAACTACTACCTGATCAGCACTTGGCCCAAAGAGGCAGTGGACGATCCGCAAAGCCGTTTCATCAACGAACGCAGCCACGCCAACATCCAGAAGGACGGCACCTACAGCGTGATCCCGCGCATGTGGGGGGGCGAGACCACGGCCAGCGAATTGCGCCGCATTGCCGATGCGGTGGACAAATACCAGATCCCCACGGTCAAGGTCACCGGTGGACAGCGCATCGATTTGCTGGGTGTGAAGAAGGAAGATTTAGTCTCAGTGTGGAAAGACATCGGCATGCCCTCAGGCCACGCCTATGCCAAGGCGCTGCGCACGGTGAAGACCTGTGTCGGTTCCGAGTGGTGCCGCATGGGCACGCAGGACAGCACGCAGATGGGCAAGGACCTGGAGCGCGCCATGTGGCGCATGTATGCCCCGCACAAGGTGAAGTTTGCCGTCAGCGGCTGCCCACGCAACTGCGCCGAGGCCGGCATCAAGGACGTCGGCATCATTGGTGTCGATAGCGGCTGGGAGATGTACATCGCTGGTAACGGCGGCATCAAGACCGAGGTGGCGCACTTCTTCACCAAGCTCAAAACGGCGGCCGAAGTGCTGGAATACACCGGCGCGTTTTGCGAGCTGTACCGACAGGAGGGCTGGTATCTGGAGCGCACCGTGCATTACGTGAATCGCGTTGGCCTGGACTACGTCAAGAAGCGCATTCTGGAGGACCACGCCGGTCGCCAGGCCTTGTGGGAACGCCTGCAATTCGCGCTCGATGGCGAGCCCGACCCCTGGTTTGATTTCAAGGACGCGCAGGTGGATACGCGCCAGTTCGACGCACTCACCGTGAAAGAAGGAGTGGCGGCATGAGCCTTGATCCGAATACCTGGACCCTGATCTGCCAGCTCACCGACATCCCGGTGCTGGGCTCGCGTCGGGTAGCACGCGAACACGGCATGGATGTGGCCGTGTTTCGCAACGCCGAGGACGCGGTCTTTGCCCTGCTGGATCGCTGCCCGCACAAGGGCGGCCCCTTGAGCCAGGGCATTGTGTTTGGCACGCATGTGGCTTGCCCATTGCACAACTGGAGCATCGGCCTGTGCGACGGCCAGGCTTCGCTGCCGGATGAAGGCTGCACACCGAAGTTCAGCGTCAAATTGGAAGAGGGTGCGGTGTACCTGAAGGCGTCCGAGCTCTACGGTCACGCCACGGATCTGGTGCGGCCGATTGCCGGCCCGGCGCGTCGCAACGTTGCAGTCTAAGACTCCACCCCCGAACGCTGCTATGCAAGAAACCAAGTCCACCTGTCCCTACTG
>CAIQEX010000692.1 GCA_903870955.1 uncultured beta proteobacterium | reverse complement strand
TGATCCCGGCGATTGAAGCCGGCTGGGTGCAATCGATCCATTCCTTCGGCTCCGAGTTGGGCATGGAAGCCTATGTCAGCGCGCGACCGGATGTGTTCTTTACCGGTGCCGATGGCAGCCTGCGCAGCAACCGCGCGCTGTGCCAGGCCGCCGGTCACTATGCCTGTGACATGTTCATCGGCAGCACGCTGCAGATCGACCTCAACGGCCACAGTTCCACAGCCACGGCCGGACGCATCGCCGGCTTTGGCGGGGCTCCCAACATGGGCGCTGACGCACGCGGACGCCGCCATGCCTCACCCGCCTGGCTGAAGGCCGGAGCACAGGCACGCCAGGGGCGTGGCGGGGTTCACGCCATGCCGCGTGGCCAGAAATTGGTGGTGCAAATGGTCGAGACTTTTCGCGAGCACATGCAGCCGGCTTTCGTGGAAACGCTGGATGCCTGGAAGCTGGCCGAGCAGGCGAAAATGGAAATTCCCCCGGTCATGATCTACGGTGACGACGTCACCCACATCCTGACCGAAGAGGGCATCGCCAACCTGCTTTTGTGCCGCACCGACGAGGAGCGTGAGCAGGCCATTCGCGGCGTGGCCGGTTACACCCCGGTGGGCTTGGCTCGCGATAAACGCATGGTGGAAAACCTGCGCGATCGCGGCGTCATCCAGCGCGCCGAAGACCTTGGCATCGACAAGCGCCTGGCCACGCGCAGCCTGCTGGCGGCGCGCACGATGCGCGACCTGGTGCGGGCTTCCGGTGGGCTCTACAACCCGCCCAAACGTTTTCGCAATTGGTAAGGCGGCACGCAGCCATGGAACATTTGAAATACAACTTTGCAGGACAGCATGTGCCGCAGAAGTTCACCTCCATCCTGGTGGGTGTGGTGGGGTCGGGCAACCTGGAGGTGCTGATGGAGCCGGGGCAGGACCCGGACCAATGCACGATTTCCATCACCACTTCGGCACGCGGTTTTGGCCCGATCTGGGAAGCCGTGGCGCAAAATTTTCAGGCCCGACACCAGCTCGCAGGTGTGGCCATCTCCATCAACGACATGGGCGCCACACCGGCCGTGGTCAGCCTGCGGCTCGATCAGGCCGCCGCCTCTTTGCCATCACCTGCGGGGACTTCAGCATGAAATTGAGTTTCTCCGAACTGAGTGCCCGCGAGCGCTTGGCGCACCTGCTCGACGCCGGTTCCTTTAGCGAAATCCTGGGCCCGTCCGAACGCGTGGTCAGCCCGCATCTGGCGCTGTTGGGGGTTCCGTACTCCTTTGACGATGGCGTGGTGATTGGCAGCGGCAGCTTGAACGGCAGCCCGGTGCTGGTTGCCGCACAAGAGGGTGAATTCATGGGCGGTGGCGTCGGCGAGGTGCACGGCGCCAAGTTGGTTGGCATCCTGCGGCGCGCGCTGCAAACGCGGCCCTCGGCCGTGCTGGTGCTGGCCGAGTCCGGTGGCGTGCGGTTGCACGAGGCCAATGCCGGTTTGATCGCGGTGTCCGAAGTCATGCGCGCGCTGCTCGATGTGCGCGCCGCCGGCATCCCGGTGGTGATGCTGATTGGTGGCGCCAACGGCTGCTTTGGCGGCATGGGCCTGATTGCCCGCTGCGCCGACCATGTCGTAATGAGCGATGCCGCCCGCATGTCCATGTCCGGCCCCGAGGTGATCGAGTCTTCGCATGGCGTGGAAGAGTTTGACTCGCGTGACCGCGCCCTGGTCTGGCGCACCACCGGCGGCAAACACCGCTTTTTGATGGGCGATTGCGACCGCTTGCTGGAAGACGATATGCAGGCCTTTCGCGCCGCCGCCACCGCGCTGCTGGGCGACAGCAAACCACTGACCTTGCAACACCTGCTGGCCGAGCACGCGCTGCTGACCGAGCGCATAGAGCGCTTTGGCGACTGCCATGACGCCCTGGAAATTTGGCAAAGCCTGGGCGTGGCGCATCCCGAGCAGGTCACCGATATGGAAGCCGAACACATGCAGACCCTGTTGAGTGACAACGCACTGGAGATCGCATGAACTGGAAACTACTGGTGCAGTCGCTTTTCGGCGCCCAACACACGATTCAACGCAATGGCGATGTGCTCAGCGGCACGGCGCAACTTGAAGGCCAGACGCTGGCCGTGGTCGGCACCACCGACCACGCCGCCATTGGCATTGAGACCGCACTGGCGCAGGCCAAAGCCATTCTGGACACGTTGCAAAACCATCCGGGTCGGCCGATTCTTTTGTTGGTGGACACGCAAGGCCAGCGCCTGCGTCACCGCGATGAGTTGCTGTGCATCAACCGCTACATGGCGCATATGGGCTGCTGTGTGGATCTGGCGCGGCGTAGCGGCCATCGTGTCATTGCCTTGGTCTATGACCAGGCGCTGTCCGGCGGCTTTATCACCTCGGGCCTGATGGCCGATACCTGCCACGCCTTGCCCGAAGCGGAGATTCGCGTCATGCGCTTGCCGGCCATGTCGCGCGTCACCAAGATTGCGGAAGACGTGCTCGAAGCACTGTCGCTGTCCAACCCGGTGTTTGCGCCGGGCGTGGAAAATTATGTGGCCATGGGTGGTATCGAAACCTTGTGGCGTGGTGACTTGCAGGCCAGTCTGGTGGCTGCACTGGCAGCCGACGACATCACCGATCAGCGCGCAACCCTGGGCGCTACACGCGGGGGGCGCAAGCTGTCTGCAGAAGTAACGCAGCGCGTGCTCGCGGCCTGATAAACGGCCAGCATTTCATGCGCCCATTGCATCGCAACCAACTGGTGTGGCTGAGCGAAGGGGCTTGGCAGCGCGTGCGTGCACGGGCGTGGGACGCCCAGGCGCAAAGTATTCTGGCGCATTGGCATACGCAGAAACTGCCCCTGGTGGTGTGCCGTCAGCGCGTGCCGGACAGTCCCGACAGCATCAGCCTGGGTTTGCCCGCGCCCCTGCAATGGGAGCGGCGCAAATTGGCGCTGGAAGTGCTGGACGCGGACATTGAACAGGTGGGCCACTTTCCGTTGCTGACCCCGGCATTGCTCGGGTCCGCGCATGTTGCGGAGTTGCAGGATTTTTTGAGCCAGTTGCTCGAGCTGCATGGCACCGCGCGGGTCTATGGGTCCTATGGCTGGCAGCAACTGACGGGTCTGCCTTGCGTGCGCGATGTTTCGGACCTGGATCTGATCGTCGAGGTGCCGGATCTGGATATCGCTGGACAGGCGGTGTGGTTGTTGCGCGGTCTGCGCACCTCGTGCCGGGCGGATGGCGAACTGCAGTTCCCTGATGGGAGCGCGGTGGCCTGGCGCGAATATGCGCAACTCATAGGCGGCAAGGTCGAGCGCGTACTGGTGAAGAGCCGCGCTGGGGTGCAACTCTCGTGCATGGAGAGCCTGCAGGCCATGCCATGCTGAGTGCCGCCGTTCAGCACGATGCGCAGCACATGGCCCGTTGCGCAGTGCGCGCGCTGTATGCCGAAGTGACGCTGGAGCCCAAGCCGGGCCTGGTGTCCTTGCGGGACAACGGCAGCCACACCGACATGAGCGCCGCGACCTTCATCAAAAGCCTGTTCACCTTGCGCCACTACTTTGGCTACATGGCCCGCGCGGGTGCGCTGGCTCAACCTTTTGAGTTTCTGCAAGCCATGGGTCTGGGCGCCGAGGACCGCATGCTGAAGGCCACCGGTGGCGTCAATACGCACCGCGGCGCGGTGTTCACGCTGGGTTTGTTGTGCGCGGCGGCCGGCCGCATGTCAGCACAGGGCGATGAAATGACCGCCGACGGACTGCGCGACTGTCTGATGCGCCATTGGGGCCAGACCTTGCGCTGGCGTGCCGACGCCGCAGCACGGTCCGCGCCGGTCTCCAATGGGCAGCGCGTCGCCCGACGCTTCGGGCTGCGCAGTGCCGGAGACGAGGCCGCCCTGGGTTTCCCCACGCTGTTTGAAATCACCTTGCCCACTTTGCAAACCACGCTGCGGCTGGGACAGGCGCCGCGCGCCGCGCGGGTGCAGGC
>CAIQEX010000691.1 GCA_903870955.1 uncultured beta proteobacterium | reverse complement strand
CGAGAGCGTGGCAGTGCAGCACATCGTGCGCAGTTTTGATCCCTGCATGGTTTGCACCGTGCACTGAAAGCAGATCCCCATGCCCGGCGAACGCCCCCACGACATTCCACTCCCCACCGATCTGCCCGGTGTGGACGAGTCCACCTGGCTGGACGTGATCCAGAAGATGGACGAGGTCTACACCAAGCTGGTGGCCGACGAAGTGGCGCTGGAGGAAAAGAACGCCGAGCTGGAGCAATCGCAACAGTTCATCTTCGGCCTGCTCACCGCCATGAGCGACGTGCTGCTGGCTTGCAACCAGGACGGGCTGATAGAAGAGACCAACCGCGCCTTGTGCGAGCTGGTGGGGCGCAAAGAAGCCGAGCTGCGCGGCCAGCCGCTGGTGTCGCTGCTGGCGGATGAGACCAGCCTGCAGCGCTGGCAACACACGCTGGCGCAGGTGAATGCGCTGCATGAGGGCACGGAGATGGAAATCAACCTGCGCCATGCCGGTGGCGCGGCCATCCCGGTCGACCTGAACTGCACGCCACGCCACAACGCGCGCGGCATGCATGTGGGTTATGTGCTGGTGGGCAGACCGCTGGGCGAACTCAAGCGCGCCTACCACCAGTTGCGCGAGGCGCATGAAGCGCTCAAGCGTACCCAGCAGCAACTGGTGCATTCCGAAAAGATGGCGTCGCTGGGTCGGCTGGTGGCGGGCGTGGCGCATGAACTCAACAACCCGATCAGCTTTGTGCTGGGCAATGTGTTTTCGCTGCAGCGCTACACCACGCGCATGGCGCAGTACCTGAGTGCTCTGCACCAGACCGAGTTGCCACCGCAGGTGCAAGCGCTACGGCGCGAGTTGCGTATTGACCGCATGGTGGAGGACTTGCCGTCGCTGATGGATGGCACGCTGGAGGGCGCGCAACGCACAGCCGACATCGTGCATGGCCTGAAGCGATTTTCGGCCAAGGACAAAGAGAGTTTTGCAGCGGTGGAACTCAATGCCGTCGTCGAGCGCGCCATTCACTGGGTCAAAAAAGGCATGGCACCGCAGTTCAACATCCACTGGTCGCACGGCCCCGACTGCTTTGTCACCGGTCATGCGGGTCAGTTGCTGCAGGTGATGATGAACCTGATGGAAAACGCCTACGACGCTGCCGTGGCGATCAACGCCACCGACCCGCAACTCGACATCACCATCGAACGCGATGGCACACACATCACGCTGCGGTTTGCCGACAACGGTCCCGGCGTGCCGGTGGAAAACATAACGCGCATCTTCGACCCGTTCTTCACCACCAAGAGCGTTGGCAAAGGCACCGGCCTGGGCCTGTCGATCAGCTACAGCATCATGGAACACCACGGTGGACAACTGCGCGTGGAAAACCGGCCCGAAGGGGGCGCGGCGTTTTGTATGCGTTTGCCGATGATGTCGAGTTAGCCACCCGGCGTGTGGGTGCGCCCTATTCGATATCGTTTTCTCGCATGAAGCGATCCAGGGCGGTCGGACTTCGCAAGGGCAGCTTCTTATAGATGTGCGATATGTGGGTCTCGACTGTGCGTCTGCTTATCCCCAACATATCAGCGGACTGCTTGTTGAGTAATCCTCGACGAACGACACGCGCTACATCTTTTTCGCTTGGTGTCAGTGTTTGCCAAAGCTTCAATGCATCCGTCTTGTTCGCCAATTTCTCACTGAGGATTTTGGCGGATTCCATGGCTTGTTCCGCGCGCTGAAGCAAAACAGACTCTGCGCAATTTTTTTCCAAGCAATAGAAGACGCCCCTTTCCATATAAGCCGCAGCTGTTGGCACATTCAACACGCCGGATAAAAGCGTAACGATCAATGGGCTAGCTTGTAGGAGCAGTTCATCAAAAACATTTAGCCCACTCATACCAGGATCCATGTCTATATCGAGCAGCACGCAACCGCACAAATGAATGTCGGCATTGGCCAAAAATGACTCGCCTGATTCAAAGGCCTGCACCCTGTAGCCTCTAGCGATAAAGAGCGCAGCAAGACTGTCACGCACATCCTTGTCGTCATCAACAATATATAAATTCAAACTTGGAACTTTCATAGTTTTCTCGGCACAGTAAAGGAAAAGACAACCCCCCGGTCAACCCGATTTTCATAAACCAGGTGACCCCCGTGATTTTCAATAATGGTTCGGCAGATATTGAGTCCCATGCCGAGTCCATCCGGCTTGGTGGTAAAGAATGACTTAAAAAGCTGTTTGGCAACTTCTTCCGAAATTCCAGACCCACGGTCACCTACATTCACAGACACCACCCCATTAGCGACACCCGTCTCAATCTCGACGACACGATTTTCATTGGCGTTGTTTTGCATCGCCTGCAAGCCATTCATCACCAGATTCACCAGTACCTGCTCCAGCAGAACCCGGTCACCCAACACTTCAGTTGAATTGTTTGTCTTGTGAATAACCAACCGTGCCTTGCGCTGCTTCACCTCGGCACGTAAAAACTTCGTGACGCTGTCGACGATGGCGTTCATGTCACAAGCCTCGTTGCCCTTGGTCTTGATTCGGGTGTGATCCCGAATCGTTTTAATGAGATTCGCGGCGCGCTGCTTTTGCTGCGCAATGCGTTCGAGGCTGCTTTGCAGCATGGGCATATTGCCCTGTTCGGCAAACAGCTTGGCCGCCTCGTTGCTGGCGCCAATCGCAATCAGTGGTTGGGTGATTTCATGCGCCAGCGTGGAGGCCATTTCTTCCATGACAGCGCGCCGCTGCACTTGGCGCAACTGCTCATCCTGGCGAACCTGGTTCGCCTCCATTTGCCTCTGAGCGGTGATATCCACCACCGAACTCATCCAGCCGCTTTGACGTCCATCGGCATCTATCAGCGGTGCGTTGTTAATCATCACGAAGACGTCGTGCCCCAGCTTGTGCCGAAAGCGCGTCTCAAAGCCCGTAATGGACGAGGGCCCGCTCATGGCCGCGTTGTTGTCACGCCAATGCTGCTCCATTTCATCCGGATGCCAATAAACATAGGGCGGCAAGCCGTCAATCATTTCGCTGGCGCTATAGCCGGTGATGTCACACAGAGCGGGGTTCACGTAGGTGACGCGTCCATCGAGATCCCGCGCGCGCATACCGACCAAGAGCGCGTCTTCCATGGCTTTGCGAAAGGCATAGAGGCCTGCCAGTTCACGCGTGCGATCAACCACTGCAGCTTCGAGTCTGCTTCGCGCATCGCGCAGGTCCACTACCCGCCTTTGGGTTTGACGCCAGTACAAGGTTCCAAACATCAGGGTCAGGCTGGAGAGGAACACAATCGCGATGGCAATCCAGCGCGCGTACTCAACCGACGACAGGTTGGCCGTGGCCAGCAGTGTCCAGTCAAAGTCCTGCAACACCATTTGCCGCACCAAAAACCTGGACGCCTGCCCATTGATCACCGTGTCAATGATCTGGTAACCGGTCTTGGACTGGCTGTGGCTTTGCCAGGGCGCCGGCTTCAGGATGGAATCCCGTACACACTTGCCCTTGCCATACGGGCCGGATCCTTCGATTTCCTGAATTTCTCCCGCACTCAGCGCATGGGTCGTGGTGTACAGAAAATTGGGCAAGGTGCTGAGGATGACAACGCCGTGCCGATCCAGCAAAAAGAGCGGGTTGGCAGCCTGCACCCAGCTCTTTTCAATTTCAGACAGCGTGACCTTGATCGCCATCACACCATGAACCGCTTCACCGACTCTGACGGGCGAAGCGTAATAGAGTCCAGGCGTACAACTTGTCGTGCCCACTGCATATTCAAAGCCAATGCCACCAGCCCGTGCCTGTTGAAAATAGGACCGAAAGGCATAGTTATCACCGACAAACGATCCAGGCCCGTTCCAGTTACTTGCCGCCAAGCAAAGCCCGCCCTCGTTCATCAAATACAGCGCCTGAGCGTCAATCCGCCGATTGACGGTATTCAGGTACTGATTAACTTTCAACACCAGATCGCCATTGCCGGGGGATTGAAGCAGGGCCGAAACGTCATCCTTCTGGCTACTCGTAAAGGGGATGTGCTTGAAGCGCTGCGTCACCCCCCGCAAGCTCAAACTTTGCGTCTCCAGGTTGGCGTCAGCCTCCTGAACCAAGTTGCGCATTTCGGCTTGCGCAGCGAGCTCTCCAACGACCACCATCAGAACAAACCAACCACCCAGGAGCAGGGGCCACCACGCCCGCGGGATTCTTGGTAGAAAGGTCACGGGCCTCGGGCTCGCTTTGGTGCTGGAATCGGTCATTGCACAACTTTATACGACAGGCAGCGGCCTAATATTCCTGTTTTGAAATTTGCTTTGACACCGT
>CAIQEX010000690.1 GCA_903870955.1 uncultured beta proteobacterium | reverse complement strand
GGCAGAGACCCTGAGCGGTAAGCCCATCAATAGCCTGCAAAGCGCTTGCGATGCCGCCCTGATCCTGCACCAGCGTGGCGTGCGCAACGTGGTCATCAGCCTGGGACAAGACGGTGTGGCGTGGTGCGACGCACAGGCCAAGGTGGGTCACAAGCGCGTGTGCCCGGTCACTGTGGACAGTGCAACCGGTGCCGGCGATGCCTTGCTGAGTGGGCTAATCTATGGTCACATGCAAGGCCTGCCCCTGGAACTGGCGGTACCATGGGCAATGGCCTGCGCCGAGCTGACCTTGGCCAGTACGTTTGCCAATTCTCCCGAGTTGAGTGTGGCATCCGTGGAAGCCCGTATAAAACTTCACAACACATGACACACCAAGCCTATCTCGACATTGCCCCCGACGTTCAACATGCCCTTGCGACGGGCAGAGCGGTGGTGGCACTGGAGTCCACCATCATCTCCCACGGCATGCCGTATCCGCAAAACGTCGCGACTGCCTTGCAGGTGGAGCAGGAAGTGCGCCTTCACGGTGCCGTGCCAGCCACCATTGCGATTGTGGGTGGCCGCCTGAAAGCCGGTTTGTCTCATGACGAGATCGAGCAGCTTGGGCGTGCGGGACACGCCGTCACCAAAGTCAGTCGGCGCGATATCCCCTTTATCGTGGCCCAGGGCGGCTTGGGTGCAACCACGGTAGCCGCCACCATGGTGGTCGCCGCGATGGCTGGCATTCGCATTTTTGCCACGGGCGGCATTGGTGGCGTACACCGTGGCGCGCAGGAAAGCTTTGACGTCTCTGCCGACCTGCAGGAGTTGGCCCAGACGCCCGTTGCAGTCGTTTGCGCCGGGGCCAAGTCGATCCTTGATTTGCGCCTGACGCTGGAATACCTGGAGACCCATGGTGTGCCGGTGGTGGGTTACAAAACCGACGCGTTGCCCGCATTTTTTACCCGTGACAGCGCCTTCAAGGTCGACTACCGGCTGGACTCAGCCGAAGAAATTGCAGCCGTACTCAAGGCCAAATGGGCCATGGGTCTGCAGGGCGGCATGGTCGTTGCAAACCCCATTCCGGAAGAATTTGCCATGCCGCGCGAAGCCATCGATCGCGCCATAGAGCAGGCTTTGCAAGAGGCTGCGCAGCAGGGCATTGGAGGCAAGGAGTCGACGCCATTTTTGCTGGCTCGGGTGTGCGAGATCACGGGAGGTGACAGCCTGGCCTCCAATATTCAATTGGTTTTAAACAATGCGCGACTGGCTTCGCGCATCGCGATTGCGTATCAAAATAGCTAAGCTTGGGGGCATTGCATGGCTAGACAAAAAATCATTATCGACACGGATCCGGGGCAGGACGATGCCGTCGCCATCCTGTTGGCACTGGCTTCACCGGAGCTGGAGGTGCTGGGGATTACCGCTGTGGCCGGCAATGTGCCGCTGGACTGGACACAAAAGAATGCCCGCAAAGTGTGCGAGTTGGCCAGCAGACCGGATATCCGGGTTTTCGCTGGCGCCGACCGACCCCTCAAGCGGCTTTTGGTGACGGCAGAGCATGTCCATGGTGGCACCGGTCTCGATGGTCCGGAATTGCCAGAGCCAAGCATGCCCTTGCAATCCCAGCACGGCGTCGATTTCCTGATTGAAGAATTGCGCAGCCAACCGTCCGGAACAGTGACCCTGTGCACGCTGGGCGCTTTGACCAACGTGGCGCTGGCCTTGCAGCGTGCCCCCGATATTGCGCCGCGCATTCAGCAAATCGTATTGATGGGCGGTGGCTTTTCCGAGGGCGGCAACATCACGCCGGCGGCTGAGTTCAACATCTATGTGGACCCGCATGCCGCCGAGATTGTTTTTTCCAGTGGCGTTCCCCTGGTGGTCATGCCGTTGGACGTGACGCATCAGGTGCTCACCACCCGCAAGCGCATGGATGCCATCGCCGCCATTGGCACACCCGTGGCACGGGCGACCGTGGAGATGCTGGATTTTTTCGAGCGCTTTGATGTGCAGAAATATGGCAGCGATGGTGGCCCGCTGCACGACCCCTGCGTTATTGCCTACCTGTTGCAGCCTGCACTTTTTCAGGGCCGCTCGTGCAACGTCGAAATCGAAACCGAGTCTGAGCTGACCATCGGCATGACGGTGGTGGATTGGTGGAGCGTGACGGATCGACCCAAGAACGCCCTGTTCATGCGACAGGTCGATGCCGACGGTTTTTTTGAGCTGTTAACCGAACGGCTGAAAACCCTGTGATCGCCTGACCGTATAGCCTGTAATATCTGCTTTTTTTAACCGCAACCTTCGGAGTGAACAATATGAAATTCAAGAGCAATGTGAAACTGGGAGTTTTGGCCGCAGCCCTGGCGGCAAGTTTTGCAGCGATGGCCGAGCCCGCCATCATTTATGACTTGGGTGGAAAGTTTGACAAGTCCTTCAACGAAGCGGCCTACAACGGCATGCAGAAGTGGGCCAAGGAAAGCGGTAAAAAATACCTTGAATTTGAAGTGACCAACGAATCGCAGCGTGAACAGTCGGTGCGTCGCATGGCCGAAAAAGGCGCCAACCCCGTGATCAGCGTGGGCTTTTCTCAGGCTTCAGCCGTAGAGAAAGTGGCAAAAGAATTTCCCAAACTCAATTTCACGATCGTCGACATGGTGATCGATCTGCCGAATGTGCAATCCATCGTGTTCAAGGAGCAAGAGGGCAGCTTCCTGGTTGGAGCCATGGCAGCACTGGCCAGCAAGAGCGGAAAAGTGGGCTTCGTGGGTGGTATGGACATCCCCCTGATTCGTAAATTTGAGTGTGGCTATGAGCAGGGCGCCAAGTTCGCCAATCCCAAGGCCGAAGTGTTTCAGAACATGACCGGCACCACAGGCGCTGCCTGGAACGATCCTGCCCGTGGCGGTGAATTGGCCAAAGCGCAGTTTGCCAAGGGTGCAGATGTGGTGTTTGCTGCGGCGGGTGCCACCGGCACCGGTGTTTATCAGGCTGCCAAGGACAGCGGCAAGCTGGCAATTGGCGTCGATAGCAACCAGAACCATCTGCAACCCGGCACCATGCTGACCTCCATGCTCAAGCGCGTGGACGTGGCGGTTTTCAACACCTCCAAAGCCTTCAAACCCGGCGTGACCGTGCTGGGTCTGAAAGAGGGCGGTGTGGACTTCGCCATGGATGAGCACAACGCCAAACTGGTGACGCCAGACATGAAGAAAAAGGTGGACGCTGCCAAGGCCGACATCATCAGCGGCAAGATCAAAGTCGCCGACTACATGGCCGATAACGCCTGCAAGTATTGATCTCACCGTGACAGATTCAGCACCGCTTGCGGTGCACATGCGCGCCATGCACAAGCGCTTCGGCGCTGTGCTGGCCAATGTGAATGTTGATCTGACGGTGCGCACTGGCACAGTGCACGGCCTCGTCGGTGAAAACGGCGCCGGCAAAAGCACGCTGATGTCGGTGTTGTACGGTTTTTACCAAGCTGACAGCGGGTCCATCACGGTGAATGGCCGTGAGGCCGACATCCGTAACGCCGACGATGCCATTGCCTTGGGCATTGGCATGGTGCACCAGCACTTTATGTTGGTGGATACGCTGACGGCGTTGGAAAATGTCATGCTGGGTGCCGAGCCGCACTGGCTGTTGCAGCGTGCAACAGCCACGGTGCGCGGCAAACTCGATGCCCTGATGCAGGCCACCGGCCTGCATGTGCAACTCGACACGTTGGTGGCGGATCTGGCGGTGGGCGACCGGCAACGGCTTGAAATTCTCAAGGCGCTTTACCGTGGTGCGCGCGTACTGATTCTGGATGAACCGACGGCGGTGCTGACGCCGCAGGAAACCCTGCAATTGTTTGAGGTCCTCAAGGGACTGCGCGCCCAAGGCACCACCATCATTCTGATCACCCACAAGTTGAAAGAGGTGATGGGACTTTGCGACTATGTCACCGTCATGCGTACCGGCCGTGTGGTCGAAGAGTTGCCCATTTCCCAGGCCACGATTGAAGGTCTGGCCGAGGCCATGGTGGGCCGCAAGGTGCACATGGGGCGCGTTGAAGGCGACGCACACAAGGCGGGTGCGGTGCTGCTGCAGGCGCAAGGCCTGGAAGTGCGCGATGCCATGCAGGTGCTGCGCCTGTCCGGTGTCAATTTGCAATTGCAGGCGGGTGAAATCGTCGGTGTGGCGGGTGTTTCAGGCAATGGACAGAGCGAGTTGCTGGATGTTTTGAGTGGACTACTGACGCCTTCTCAGGGTGAGTTATCGCTGTTGGGACGGCAGTTTTCTGCGTCC
>CAIQEX010000689.1 GCA_903870955.1 uncultured beta proteobacterium | reverse complement strand
CAGATGTTGGCCGACGATTTGGGCTTCCCGTTTGTGGAATTGAGCCGCGAAATCGAGAAGTTTGCTGGCTGCAGCGTGAACGAAATCCAGAACCTTTATGGCATGAATGCCTACCGCCGCTACGAGCGCCGGGCGCTGGAGGAAGCGATCCAGATCTACCCCGAAGCGGTGATTGCCACCCCCGGCGGCCTGGTGTCTGACCCGGCCACCTTCAACCAGTTGCTCAGCCACTGCACCACGGTCTGGCTGCATGCCGACCCGGAAGACCACATGAAACGGGTGGTGGCACAAGGCGATATGCGCCCCATGGCCAACAGCCGCGAGGCAATGGAAGACCTGAAAAGTATTCTGGCCGGGCGCGCTGCTTTCTATAGTAAGTCGCAACTCAAGCTCGACACCAGCGCCCAACCCCTGGATGCCACGTTCAAGGCCTTGCGCAGCATGGTGCGAGAGCTATTGCAACTGCCTGCCTAAAAATTCGGGTTTAATTTTCAAAAAGATGCAACAAAGTGCTTGACCGCGTTTAATGACATGAATTATTATTCACATCAAGAAAACGAACACCTGCACTGAATTACCTCTTTTTGGAGACAAGCCCATGACAACAGCCACCCCACCCCGCGTCGAATACCAGACCCACCCCAGCCAGTATCGCCACATCAAGTTGGCGTTCAATGGCCCGGTAGCCACCCTGTCCATCGACATCGATGAAAGCGCCGGACTGCGCGAGGGTTACAAGCTCAAGCTCAACAGCTACGACCTGGGCGTGGATATCGAGTTGAACGATGCGCTGGGCCGCATCCGTTTTGAGCACCCCGAAGTGCGTACGGTGGTGGTTACCAGCGCCAAGGAAAAAGTGTTTTGCTCCGGTGCCAACATCTTCATGCTGGGCGTCTCCAGCCATGCCTGGAAGGTGAACTTCTGCAAGTTCACCAATGAAACCCGCAACGGCCTGGAAGACACCTCCAAGCACAGCGGCCTGAAATTTCTGGCCGCTGTGAACGGTGCCTGCGCCGGTGGCGGCTACGAGTTGGCCCTGGCCTGCGACGAAATCATTCTGGTGGACGACCGGAGCAGCGCCGTCAGCCTGCCCGAAGTGCCGCTGTTGGGCGTGTTGCCCGGCACCGGTGGCCTGACCCGCGTGACCGACAAGCGCCGCGTGCGCCATGATCTGGCCGATATTTTCTGCACCAGCGCCGAAGGTGTGCGTGGTCAAAAAGCCAAGGACTGGCGCCTGGTGGACGACATCGCCAAGCCCGCCGTGTTTGCCGCCAAGGTGCAGGAACGCGCCCTGGCGTTGGCCGCCCAAAGCGACCGCCCGGCCGACGGCAAAGGCGTCACGCTGAATCCGCTGCACCGCACGGTGGAGGCCGACGCCCTGCTTTATCAATATGTAACGGTGGAAATTGACCGTGCCAAGCGCACCGCCGTGTTCACCGTCAAGAGCCCAAGCGGCGCCCAGCCCACCGACATCGCCGGCATCGAAGCCGCCGGCGACCAGTGGTACCCGCTGGCCATGGCCCGCGAACTGGAAGACGCGATCCTGCAAATGCGCACCAATGCGTTGGACATCGGCATCTGGCTGATCAAGACGCAAGGCGACTCGGCCGCCGTGCTGGCATCTGACGCCACGCTGGTGGCGCACCAAAACCACTGGCTGGTGCGCGAAACCATTGGCCTTCTGCGTCGCACCCTGTCGCGCCTGGATGTGTCCTCGCGCAGCCTGTTTGCGCTGATCGAGTCCGGCTCCTGCTTTGCTGGCACCCTGCTGGAATTGGCCCTGGCGTGCGACCGCAGCTACATGCTGATCCTGCCGGATGACGAAGCTGCCACGCCCAAGATCACCGTGTCGGATACCAATTTTGGCCTCTACCCGATGGTCACTGAACAGAGCCGTCTGCAGCGCCGCTTTTATAGCGAAGCCCCCGCCCTGGACGCCGTGCGCGCGCAGGCCGGCAAGGCCCTGGACGCAGATGCGGCGTTTGCCTTGGGTTTGGTGACCTCCAACCCAGACGACATCGACTGGACCGACGAAGTGCGCATCGCCGTGGAAGAGCGTGTTTCGATGTCGCCTGACGCACTCACTGGCCTGGAAGCCAACCTGCGTTTCAACGGCCCCGAGAACATGTTCACCCGCGTCTTCGGCCGCCTGACGGCTTGGCAGAACTGGATCTTCCAGCGCCCCAATGCAGTGGGTGAAAAGGGTGCACTCAAGGTTTACGGAAAGGGCGACAAAGCCGTTTTCGACTGGAACCGCGTATGAAAACACCCCCTTCCAGGCTCACTTCGTGTAGCCCGTTCCGCGGCATCCCTGAGTAAGACATTTAGCGCCGGATAGTTTCATTATTTTCTAGGAGACAGACATGAGCAGCATCGATTACAGCGACAAGATTCCTAACAACGTCAACCTGAGCGAAGACCGCACCCTGCAGCGCGCGCTCGAACAATGGCAGCCCAACTATTTGCAATGGTGGGGCGACATGGGCCCGGACCACAGCCAGAACTTTGACGTCTACCTGCGCACAGCAGTTAGCGTGGACCCGCAAGGCTGGGCGCAATTTGGCCATGTGAAGATGCCCGACTACCGTTGGGGCATCTTCCTGAACCCGGCTGAGCAAGACCGCAAGATTCACTTCGGCGACCACAAGGGCGAAGCCGCCTGGCAGGACGTGCCCGGTGAATACCGCGCCAATCTGCGCCGCATCATCGTCACACAGGGCGACACCGAGCCAGCCTCGGTCGAACAGCAACGCCACCTCGGATTGACCTGCCCCAGCCAGTACGACCTGCGCAATCTGTTTCAGGTGAATGTGGAAGAAGGCCGCCACCTCTGGGCCATGGTCTACCTGCTGCACAAATACTTTGGCCGTGATGGCCGCGAGGAAGGCGAAGCTTTGCTGGAGCGCCGTTCGGGCCAGGAAGACAACCCGCGCATTTTGCAGGCCTTCAATGAAGAGACGCCGGACTGGCTCTCCTTCTTCATGTTCACCTACTTCACCGACCGCGACGGCAAGTTCCAGCTCTGCGCGCTGGCCGAGAGCAGCTTCGACCCGCTGGCGCGGACGACGAAGTTCATGCTGACGGAGGAAGCGCACCACATGTTCGTCGGCGAGAGTGGCATCTCGCGCGTGATCCAGCGCACTTGCGCGGCGATGAACGAGCTGAAGACCGACGAAGTGGGCAAGCTGCGCGCTGCCGGCGTGATCGACCT
>CAIQEX010000688.1 GCA_903870955.1 uncultured beta proteobacterium | reverse complement strand
CTGGATGAAACTTATCGGAATGCTGGATTCGCCTTACGTCCGTCGTGTGGCCATTTCCCTTCAACTGCTCGGTTTGCGATTTGCGCACCAGTCGCTGTCGGTGTTTCGCACCTTCGCCGAGTTTCAACAAATCAACCCGGTGGTGAAAGCGCCCACGCTGGTTTGCGATGACGGGACGGTGTTGATGGATTCCACTTTGATCCTGCAATATGCCGAGACGTTGGCACAGCCGCGCACCTTGATGCCGTCTGACGTCACGCAGCTTCAGCAAGATTTGCGTTGCATCGGCCTGGCACTTGCCGCGATGGAGAAAGGCGTGCAAATTGTTTACGAGCGTGGGTTGCGCCCGCCCGAAAAGCTGCATGAGCCATGGGTGTCACGCGTCACCGGTCAATTGCTTTCGGCCTACGGTGATCTGGAGGCTGAGCTAGGACACAGGCCCATCGAGCCGACGGAGTCGACCCTGCGCCACGCCGGCGTTAGCGTCGCAGTGGCTTGGCAATTTACCCAGCAGATGATTCCCGAAGTCGTGCCTGCAGCACGCTTCCCGCGCTTGCTGGCCTTTTCTGCCGCAGCCGAAGCGTTGCCCGCGTTTATGGCAGCCCCGCATGGCGACAGCACCTACCAACCCGATCACCCGGGTTGAGTCAGCGCCGGTGCGAACGCATCAGGGCGGTTAGCCCTATCGCCGAAACCGCCACCAGCACCGCCGGAAACGCCACCTCCGGCGACCAGTCGATCAGCGCGCCAGAGACGCCCGATGCCACCAGCCCACCCAGCGTATAGGTGAGCACCAACACGGCCGTGCTGTTGACCAGGGTGATGCCTTTTTCGCGCGAGCCAATGTCGGTCATGGCCATCATGTAGAGCACGCCCCCGGCACCGCCCCATAAAAACACAACCGGCCAAGCCAGCCACGGCGTATGGGCGACAAAAGGCAGTGCCAGCGTTGCCACCAGCATCACCGCAGCGGACCAGACCATCAACGTGCGCCGACCCTGTGCCTGGTCCGCAAAGCGGTCGGCAATCAGTCCGGCGGGAATCATCAGGAGCACGCCGCCCAGACCGCTGATGGAAACCATCACTGCGGCAGCGGAGGCGCTCAACCCCAGGGCCAGGCCATACAGCGGCAGGATGGAGGTCACACCGGTTTCAAAAAAGCCGCCAACAAAGCCCGCCAGCATGATGATCGGGTGGGCCAACAATGCGGACACCAGGCCATGCACCCCGACGCGTGCGGTGCCGGCGTCACCTGCCGCGGGTACCTTGGGGATCAGCGTGGTCCAGACCAGGCCGATCACATTCAGTGCGTTCACCACCCACAATGTCACCGGGCTGTGGGTGCCCAACCAGACCAAGAGGGCCGGGCCGATGATGAAGGTGGCGCTGATCATGGTCTGGAAAATGCCCACGTAGCGCCCGCGTTGTCCGGGTGGGCAGAACTCGGCGACCAAGGCCTCGGAAAGCACCCAGCGCAATGACATGGCAACGCCTGAGACCAGGTTCAGGGCGAACCAGAGCGGCAACAGATCGGTCAGCGAATACATCAGGGCGCAGAACATCAGCACCACCGAGGCCAGCCACAGGCATTGCCTGCGGCCGATGCGGTTGGCCACGCTGGAGGCAAACGGCGTCATCAGAAAAATGCCCAACCAACCGGTGGCCACAAACAGCCCGGCTACCGTGCTGCTGACGTCGGCGCCTTTGAGCCTGAGCAGCAGCAGTGGTGACAGGATGAAATAGCCGACCAGCGAAAAAAGGGTCGAGCCGAAGATGGCCACCAAACCGAGTCTGGCGCCAGCCGGTGCAGCGTTGGTCATGCCTGGCGCGCTGCCAGAATTGCGGCGGCTACCTCGGCAAAGCCGGCGCCACGCTCTGAGGGCGTGACGTAGCGCGGCCGGTGGGTGAGTTTGTCTGCCACCTTGGAAATGTTTGCCACGCCCACGCTGTTCGGCAACTGCGCAAACATCGCCTGGTCGTTGCCCGAGTCGCCGACAAACACCCAGCGCTCGCGCTCTTGTGCCAGGTCCCGTCCCAGCAATTCCTGCACGATCCAGCAGGCACCGTGCCATTTGTTGAAGTCGCCAAAGCAGCCGTGAATATGGATGCTGCTGACTGACGTGTGCATGCCAGCCCGCTGCAGCAACTCCACCGCCAGCGCGACGGATTCGGCTGGCAGGTGGACGAACTCGTTGTAGTCAAACGAAATGTCGGTGTCGCGCCCGCCCACATCGGCGCTGCGTTGCAAGCCGGGTACCGCCGCCATCACCTCCTGCGACACGGCCTGCATGCGCGCCCAATTGACGCGGCGTGTTTCTGCATCCTGCTGGTGGCGCTTGGCAAAACCTTCGCCTTCGGGAACCCAGGCCACTGCGCCGTTTTCCGCCACCATGGCGTCCACCGGCCAGCGTGGACTGCTGTCGCTGCCATTCAAGAACGGCAGGCACCAGCCAACGTGACGGCCGGTGACCGGGATCACCTGCAGCCCACTGTTGCGCAGGTCCGCCAGCGCCTGCAAGGCGTCCGGCGTGATCGCGCCGTGCGTGGTCAGCGTGTCGTCGATGTCGGTGAACACGCCCACCAAACCCTTGCGGTCGGCCACTGACCAGGCGCTTAAAGGTTCCATCCCGATTAACCCGCCGACTGCAGCGCCAAGCCCGCATGCTCGCGCAGCGGGTGGAAGTGGATCTTGGGAAAGCGCTCCTGCGCCAGCCGCACGTCATAGGGGCTGGTGCACAGATAGGCCAGGGTGTCAGCTGCGTCCTTGGCCATGCGCTGCGGGTAGGCGTTGATGAATTCCTGCAATTCCTTGGGCGTGTCGGCCGTGATCCAGCGCGCCCCGGTGTACTGGCTGCCTTCCAAGCGGATGTCGGCGTCGTACTCGCCCTTGAGGCGGTGCTGCACCACTTCAAACTGCAATTGCCCGACCGCGCCGAGCAGCATGTTGCCGCCCATTTCGGGCTTGAAGACCTGAATGGCGCCTTCTTCACCCAACTGCGCCAAGCCTTGTTGTAGTTGCTTGGTGCGCAGCGGATTTTTCAGAATCACCGTCATGAACATTTCGGGCGCGAAGAAGGGCAGGCCGGTGTACATCAGGTTGACCGAACCATCGGTAATGGTGTCGCCCAATTGCACACCGCCGTGGGTGGTAAAGCCAACGATGTCTCCGGCATAGGCCTCTTCCACTGCCTCGCGGCGCTGGCTCATAAAGGTCACCACCGATGTGGGGCGCAACTCCTTGGCGGTGCGCATGACCTTGAGCTTCATGCCCGGCGTGTACTTGCCCGAGGCCATGCGCACAAAGGCAATGCGGTCGCGGTGGTTGGCGTCCATATTGGCCTGCACCTTGAACACCACGCCGCTGAACGGCGCGTCATCGGGCTGCATCACCTGGGTATGCGGCTGGCGGTTGACCAGCGTGGTGCTGGTGCGGCTTTGCGGCGCGGGGGCCAGATCGACCAGCGCGTCCAGCACCTCCATCACGCCGAAGTTGTTCACGCCCGAACCGAAAAAAACCGGGGTCTGCTTGCCCGCCAGAAATGCCGCATGGTCCCAGGCGGGCGATGCGCCGGTGGCCAACTCCATACTCTCCAGCGCTGTCGTCCATTCGTGGCCGAAGCGCTGCTGCAAGGCATCCGGGTTGCGCAGCGGCATGGCGTCAAAGTCCTGCGGCAGGCGCTCGCTGCCCGACTCGAACACCGTCATGGTCTGGGTCCGCAAATTGATGATGCCGCCAAACTGCTTGCCCTGCCCCACCGGCCAGGTCATGGGCACGCAGGGCATGCCGAGTTCGCGCTCGAT
>CAIQEX010000687.1 GCA_903870955.1 uncultured beta proteobacterium | reverse complement strand
GAACGAGCAAAAGAAGGCAGCAAAAGAAGGCTGCTAAATCCCCAACATCAACTGCAAGTTCTGCACCGCCGCACCACTTGCACCCTTGCCCAGATTGTCCAGTCGCGCCACCAACACCGCATGGGCAAAACCATCGGCGGACGCGTCATTGCCAAACACCCGCAACTCCATCTTGTTGGTATTGGCTAGTGCGACCGCATCCAGTTTCAGGTCTGGCGTCACAGGCTCCACCGTAACCCAGGTGCTGCTTTCGTAGTGCCTGGACAGCGCTGCGTGCAGATCCGCAGCAGAGGGTTTGCCTGGCAGTGTGTCCAGATGCAAAGGCAACTGAACCAGCATGCCCTGCGCAAAATTCCCGACTGAAGGCACAAACAGGGGGCGGCGTGTCAGCCCCGTGTAGCGCATGATTTCGGGAATGTGCTTGTGCTTCAGGCCCAGGGCATACAGCTCCATGGGCGGCGCATTACCCGCCTCATAGGCTTCCATCATGCTGCGTCCGCCACCGGAGTAGCCACTGATCGAGGGCAGACAGACCGCGAAATCAGCAGGCAGCAAACCGGCATCAATCAGAGGGCGAATCAGTGCTATGGCACCCGTGGCATAGCAGCCGGGATTGGCCACGCGTTGGGCAGCGATCACGGCCTCGCGCTGACCTGCAGCCAGTTCAGGAAATCCATAGATCCAGCCAAGCGCCGTACGGTGGGCGGTGGAGGCGTCGATGATCTTTGGGCCAGGCTTGCCGGTTTCTGCAGCAATAGAGTCGATCATGGCCACGGATTCAACCGCAGCATCGTCATGCAGGCACAGAATCACCAAATCGGCCTGGGCCATCAGGGCGCGCTTGGCCAACGGGTCCTTGCGCAGGGAGGGGTCAATGCGCAATACCTCGATGCCGGGCATGGTTTGCAGGCGTTCACGGATTTGCAGGCCGGTGGTACCCGCTTCGCCGTCGATAAAAATTTTTTTCATGAAGTGCGTGAAGTAAGAACCTAGAAACTTTTAAGCGGTAACCTTGACGTAACCCGGGGTTGTGGAGTACCACACTGTAAGACTGCTACAAGTTTTGCGCGCTGCAGCATGATACAGTCCCGCCCTGATGTGCCCAGTGCCATGTGTGTGAGTTCCCTCTTGTGCATCATGGTGAACATTGTCCAGCCTCTAGAGAGATGTTATGAAGATTCATGAGTATCAAGGCAAGGAAATCTTGCGCCAATTCGGTGTGCCGGTGCCTCGCGGCATCCCCGCCTTTACCGTGCAGGAGGCTGTAGAAGCCGCACAAAAACTCGGCGGCCCGGTTTGGGTTGTCAAGGCCCAGATCCACGCGGGTGGCCGCGGCAAGGGTGGCGGCGTCAAAGTTGCCAAGACCATTGAAGACGTCAAGCGCATTGCTGGCGAAATTCTGGGCATGCAGCTCAAGACCCACCAAACCGGCCCTGAAGGCCAAAAGGTGCGTCGCCTCTATATCGAAGACGGCGCCGACATCCAGAAGGAATACTACGTTTCCGTGGTGACCGACCGTGCAACGCAAAAGGTGGCATTCATTGCTTCCAGCGAAGGCGGTATGGACATCGAGGAAGTGGCCCACTCCACCCCCGAAAAGATCGTCACCGAGTTCATCGACCCGTTGACCGGTCTGGGTGACGCGCAAGCCCGCAAGATTGCAGATGCCATCGGCATGCCTGCTGACTCCGCCGCCCAAGCCGCTGACATTTTCCAGAAGCTCTACAAGTGCTACATGGACACCGACGCGTCCCTGGTTGAAATCAACCCGCTGAACCGCGACGGCAAGGGCAACGTGATTGCTCTGGACGCCAAGTTCAACTTTGACGCCAACGCGCTGTATCGCCACCCCGAAATCGTGGCCTACCGCGATCTGGACGAAGAAGATCCTGCTGAAGTCGAAGCCTCCAAGTTTGACTTGGCTTACATCAGCCTGGACGGCAACATTGGCTGCCTGGTGAACGGCGCCGGTCTGGCCATGGCCACCATGGACACCATCAAGTTGTATGGCGCTGAGCCTGCCAACTTCCTGGACGTGGGCGGTGGTGCCACCCCCGAGAAGGTGACAGAAGCCTTCAAGATCATGTTGAAGAACCCCAAGGTCAAGGCCATCATGGTCAACATCTTTGGCGGCATCATGAAGTGCGACACCATCGCCACCGGCGTGATCACGGCCTGCAAGGCGGTGAACCTGTCCGTACCTCTGGTGGTGCGCATGAAGGGCACCAACGAAGACCTCGGCAAGAAGATGCTGGCCGAAAGCGGCCTGCCCATCATCAGTGCCGACACCATGGCCGAAGCGGCCCAAAAAATTGTGGCAGCGGTTCAGTAAGGCGGAATACGAATATGTCTATCTTCATCAATAAAGACACCAAGGTCATCACCCAAGGTATCACCGGCAAGACCGGTCAGTTCCACACGGAAAAATGCCAGGAATACGCGAACGGCAAGAACTGCTTCGTCGCTGGCGTGAACCCCAAGAAGGCTGGCGAGTCCATCTTCAACATCCCAATCTACGCCTCCGTCAAGGAAGCGGCTTCCGACACCGGAGCCACCGTTTCCGTGATCTACGTGCCACCCGCTGGTGCTGCGGCTGCCATCTGGGAAGCAGTTGAAGCCGATCTGGATCTGGCCATTTGCATTACCGAAGGCATCCCGGTCAAGGACATGCTGGAAGTGCGCAACCGCATGAAAGCCAAGGAAGCTGCCGGCGGCAAGAAAACTTTGCTGCTCGGACCTAACTGCCCTGGCCTGATCACGCCCGATGAAATCAAGATCGGCATCATGCCCGGTCACATTCACCGCAAGGGTCGTATTGGCGTGGTGTCCCGCTCCGGTACGCTGACGTACGAAGCTGTGGCGCAATTGACCGAAATCGGTCTGGGCCAGTCGTCTGCTGTCGGTATTGGTGGCGACCCCATCAATGGCCTGAAGCACATCGATGTGATGCGCGCCTTCAACGACGATCCCGATACCGATGCAGTCATCATGATCGGTGAAATCGGCGGACCCGATGAGGCCGAAGCGGCACGCTGGTGCAAGCTCAACATGAAAAAGCCGATTGTCGGTTTCATCGCCGGAGTAACCGCCCCTGCCGGTAAGCGCATGGGTCACGCAGGTGCACTGATTTCCGGTGGTGCTGACACGGCCGATGCCAAGCTGGCAGTGATGGAAGAGTGCGGCTTCACCGTCACACGCAATCCGTCTGAAATGGCCAAGCTCCTCAAGGCGCTGCTGAAATAAGCAGAGCTGGCATAGGTTGACCTGAAGTCAGCCGTTGCGGGCGTAAAACCCCGCACGACAAAAAGCCCAAGCGTGACTTGGGCTTTTTTGTGGGCGTTGATTGCAGGTAGCAATTCAGTATCCGGCGTGGTGCCGGGGGCCAGCCGTTCGGCTACGGCGCCACGCCTTTGGCGCGCCGGGCCAGTATTTTGCCAAGCGCAAACACCAGCACGGCGCCGGACAGACCACAGGCGTAATGCAGCAAGTCAGACGTGGGCAAGTAGGGCGCAATTGCCGGGTCGCTCACGGCCATGGAGCCGGCAATCCAGCCCAGCAACATGCCGCCCAGGGTGATGACAAACGGGAAGCGGTCCATCAGTTTGAGAACCAACTGGCTGCCTGCCACGATGATGGGAATCGACACCAGCAGTCCAAACACTACCAGCGGCATTTTGTGCTCGCCGCCCACGTTTTCTGCAGCGCCGGCAATGGCGATGACGTTGTCAATGCTCATGATCAGATCTGCCACGATGACCGTTTTTACCGCGGACCACAGGCGTTCGCCACCGTCCATATCCAGGTGACCCTCGTCGTGATCTGGCACCAGCAACTTCACACCGATCCAGATAAGCAATATGGACCCTACCAGTTTGAGAAAGGGAATCTGTAGCAGT
>CAIQEX010000686.1 GCA_903870955.1 uncultured beta proteobacterium | reverse complement strand
CCACGGTGGCATTGGGCAAATGGCGAGCACGCCACGGCCAGCAACCGGTGTCCCTGGATCGCTTGGCTTACGCCTATCTGTTTGCACTGGGGCTGGCAGCGGTGCGCTATGGCTGGGCCATTTAACCTTTGCCCAAATTTGTAACAGGTCCTGAATCAGGTCTCAAGTTCAACCCTTGAAGCGTCGAAAAATAGTTACGGACGCGGCCATTTCCATTGGTCCCGGTTTGCTTTCATTCAAGGGGGCTCGGTATGTCAGTCACCACACTGTCTTCGCTCAGCATCAACTTTTCGGTGTTCAATGTTTCGGTACCGCCGACCACTGGCGATGACCGATCATCACCTCCGGTTGCGCATCATGATGACGAAAAACCGAGGTTTCGAGAAAGCGCTTTGGTGAGTGCCATGATGGCGGCCTTCCAGGCTTTGGGTATCGGTCAAACGGCAAGCTCGACGGCGACTGGATCGACCACGTCGCAGGCAACCAGCACATCGACTGGTATCTCAGGCACTGCAAGCGCAACTGAAACAACCGGTGCAACCAGCACCACAGGAACTGCGACTAACGCAACACCTGCGCCCGATACGCTGGATAAGGCCGTGAACGAATTCGCTCACGCGCTTTACGGATTGTTGCGTCGGCAAGGGCGTGGCGAACATGCTGACGGGCAACACGATGGTGAGCACACCCACGGCCATGAAGGTCATGGACGGGGTGGTTACAACGGTTTGGTACAGCGTCTGGAAAAATTGGCCCAGTCCTTGGGCGGCGCAAATTCGGCAAGCCCTGGCAGCACGCCGACTGCGTCGGACACCGCGACAGGCGCCACCGCTCCGAGCAACACAGCTTCGAGCACCGATCCCGTGCCAGCTTCGCCAAACCCCCGTTTGGACCGGCTGTTGACGGCATTTACTAACGTATTGAATTTCTTGCAACCGGCGTCGACAACGACTGCTGCAACCCCAACGTCCGGCGCTCCGGCGGGCACGCCGGTGACAACCGCTAGCGTGGCAGACAAGCTCAAGCTATTTTTGACTACCTTGGCGCAATCCTTGAATACGGGAGAGAAACTTTCTCCGGTTGGATCCCGCGTGAACTACTTGGTGTGACGCGGCCGTCGCCTCACGCGCGCGCAGCCAGCACGGTTCCCCGGCACTCACCAAAACCGATGCGCCGCGAACCGGCACGCTCGGCATAGGCCTTGAGAATGATGCTGTCGCCGTCTTCCAGAAAGGTGCGAATTTCGCCGTTGTCGAGCGTGATGTCATGCTGACCACCCATGCTCAATTCGAGCAGCGAGCCGCCTTGCAACGCCTGCGGACCTGACAGGGTGCCGGTGCCCAGTACATCCCCCGCGCGCAGGTTGCAGCCGTTCACCGTGTGGTGGGTCACCAACTGCGACAGGGTCCAGTAGGCATCCTCAAAATTGGACTGCGAGAGCAGTTGCGGTGCCAAGCCATCTCGCTGCATCTCGGCGGTTTGCAGCCACACTTCCAGTTCGATATTGAAGGCGCCGCTGCTGCGGTTGGCCGGAGAGTCCAGATAGGGCAGGGGCTGTGGGTCGCCCGGCGGGCGGTGGGGTTTGCAACGGAAGGGGGCCAGCGCCTCCAGCGTCACGACCCAGGGCGAAACCGTGGTGGCAAAGTTCTTGGCCAGGAAGGGGCCCAGCGGCTGGGTTTCCCAGGCCTGCACATCGCGTGCGCTCCAGTCATTGAGCAGGCTCAGGCCCCAGACATGGTCTTCGGCCTGCGCGATGGCGATGGGGTCGCCCTGGTGGTTGCCGTTGGCGATCCAGATAGCCAGTTCCAACTCATAGTCCATGCGTTGGGTCGGTTGCAAACGCGGCGCAATGTCACTGCTTTGCATCACCTGTCCATGCGGACGGTGAAAGGCGTGGCCGCTGGCCACGATGCTGGAGGCCCTTCCGTGGTAGCCAATGGGCACCCATTTGTAGTTGGGTAACAGGGGCGCATCCGGACGGAACAGTTTGCCCACCGTGGTGGCGTGGTGGATTCCGCTGTAGAAGTCGGTGTAATCACCGACTTCACAGGGCAGCCCCAGTTCCACTGCGCTCTGCACATAGAGCGCATCCTTCCAGCGTGTGCGCTGGGTGCTCCCCACACTTAATCCTTCAAACAGTGTTT